>NZ_JBSRZW010000003.1:0-12500 GCF_054058015.1 Thermostichus sp. MS-CIW-30 | reverse complement strand
TTGCCGATCCAAAAACCGCCGCAGCCGCGTCACGCTGTAGTGCTCGCGATAGAGCGCCGCGCTGCTCATCAACCCCCGCTCTTCGGAAACCAAGAGGAACAGGAACCGGTAGACCAAGCGCAGCAGTTGGCGGTAGAGCTCCCTGGGATCCGACAAGAGCCGCGCTCTCAGCCTCTGGTTCTTGGGATGGGCCAGGAACCCATTTGCCAGCAACCTGATGCACTCCTCAACCCCCTCCCGCAGCCGTTCCCGTACCCGGCCACCCTGCTCCAGGGCCTGTTGGTAGTACTTTTCCAGCAGACAATCCCCTGCTAGCTCTGCCGTTTGGGGCAAGCGGCTGCGGTGCAGCAGCCGAAAGAGGATGGCAAAGTCGTTAAACCGCTGCTCCTCTAGGATCTGCTTCAGGTCAAACTCCACATAGGCCTGCCGACG
Organism: Thermostichus sp. MS-CIW-30; assembly: GCF_054058015.1. Classification (NCBI taxonomy): domain Bacteria; kingdom Bacillati; phylum Cyanobacteriota; class Cyanophyceae; order Thermostichales; family Thermostichaceae; genus Thermostichus; species Thermostichus sp. MS-CIW-30. The sequence goes on along the minus strand of NZ_JBSRZW010000003.1, from coordinate 12,068 downwards.
CACATAGGTGGAGTCCCGCAGGAGGCGCAGGGTCAATCCGTTGGTAACAATGCCCCAGAGGTGCTCGCTGCGGTTGAGATACTCCTGCAGCAGCGAGTGGGGTGCCAGGCGAGGCCGGCCAGAAGCCGGCACGCGGCCCAGCTCCTGGCGTGCGCCGACGATGTGCACCGGTGGCGCGTCTTCCGCCTCGCCCATGCGATGCGAGATGGGGAAGTTCATTCCGTCCACCTCGCAGGCGCGCGGTTGATAGCGCACCTCGATCCCCAGCAAACTGAAGAAGGGGATCGCCCAGGCATCGCGGGTGATGCTGGTGGCGAGATCGCTTTCGGGCAGGCGCTGCAGGCGGCTCTGGAAGGCCTCCCAGTACTTTCGACAATCGGCAAAGACCGCGGCAATCTCTTCGACTGGGCCGCGCTTGCTGTTAAAGCCGAAGTCTTCTGGCTTCTGTCCTGGCAGATCCCCTGCCAGCAGCTTTTCGAGAATATCGGGCCCCAACAGGCCTCCTTCGATGCGTACCCCAGAAAACTCGCTCATCGGCAAACCACCGGTTGGAGAACAAGGAGTCCTAAAAGATCGGGGGGAAGCTGCGGCTTCACCTTCAGCCCCCGCCCCTGTAGGGACACGGCTTGGCGGATGCGCCTATGGGCAGCCTCCAGCTCAGCAGCACGCTGCAAAATCCGCTCCCGCGCCGCCTGCTGCAGCCGGTGATCCCTTCCCCAGTTTTCCTCTGTCTCCTGCCACGGGCCGAGACAGGCCAGGAGATGCTGAACCAGCTCCCGCTTTTCCGCTAGCGGTAGGTTCTCATCCGGCTTGGCCGTGGCCAGCAGTTGGAGAGCTGCGCCCGTCTCCAGCCAGCGGGCCTCGCCGCTCTCCAGGCCAACACCGCCTAGCACCAGCACCTCTTCCGCCAAGAGAGGCTGCCCCTGGGGTTGCTCCACCAGGTAGCGCACCCGCAGCAGCAGTAGAGTTGTAAGATCAACTACCGCTCGGGTGCGTAGAGCGCCGCAGCGGGAGACGACAGCATCCCCTTTCTCTGGGTTGTCGAGGGCTTCCTCCAGCAAAAACTGGGCCAGGGCAACCACGACGCGGTGGTTGCGGCCAATGTATTCGGCACCTTCGGGCGTGGGCGAGTCGAAGCTGATTAGCCAACGCCCGCCTTTGGGAGAGGGCAGGGCCAGGCGAATGGCTTCCGGCAAGGTGGCAGTGGCTTCGGAGCCGACGCTAACCTGGTAGACCCCCGACCGCTTCCCTGGGGTTATGGCTAGGTTGAGGCGCTGGGCGGCAGCCAGGAAGAATTCGCGCACAGCTTCGGGATCCCCTAGCACGGCATCGGTGGCCTCCAGCTCCCGCTGCACTGCCTCAGGCTTGAGGGCTCGCTGGGCAAAACGGGTGCGGTTGCGCCGCTCCTGTTCGACAGAGCGATCCCAGCGCCGATGAAACTCATCCACTTCCGGCACGCCAAGATCGAGGGTTAGCTGGCGCTCGGCGGACCAGTGTCCCTTGCGCAGGAAGAGGGCTTCGAGCACAGCCTGGGTAACGCTTTCGCTAGCCTCCGGCACAGGCACGTGGGTGCCCAGGGTGCGGTGGATCTCCCGCGCTTTGTTGAGCAACACCTCCAGTACCACGCCATCTACGGGGTTGTCGCGGCCAAAAAAGCGGATGACCTTGACCCGGCTGGCCTTTTGGCCGTAGCGATCCACCCGGCCCTCCCGCTGCTCCAGCCGATTGGGGTTCCAGGGCAGGTCGTAGTGGATGACGGCTGTAAACTTTTCCTGCAGGTTGATCCCTTCCGAGAGGCAGTCGGTGGCCACCAGCACCCGTGGTCGGTCAACTTCCAGGTTCGCGATCCTGGCCTCCCGCTCCTCGTCTCCCATCCTGCCCGTTACACAGGCTACTTGGGCTGGGGATCCCAGCTGTTGCCGAAGGTAACTGTCCAGATACTCCGCAGTGGCAACGTAGCGGCACCAGAGGATGGGATGAAAACCTTCCTGAAGCAACTTTTTCACCAGCTCGATGGCCCGCGCCAGTTTGGTGTCGTGCTCTGGGCCCTGGAGCTGTTTGGCCAGACGGGCCAGGGCCTGCAACCGGCGGCGGTCGCTATCCGGCAGGGTTGGGTCTGCGGCTTCAAGAGCTGGCGTTGGCAGCTCATCGTCGGTACGCTCTTCTGCCGACTCGAACACCCAGCGGCTCAGTTCTGCCTCAACCTCTTCTTCTGCCTCCAGGGTTGCTCCGCTGCGATTGTGCAATGCCGCTACTGCTGCCGCCGGGCTGGACATTACGCAGCGCAAAAGGGCCAGCGCTCCCCAGTAGCGCACTCGCTGCTGGCGCTTCTCTAGTTGCTGCCCTGTGCACACCAATTCCGAGCAAAACCCATAGGTGTCCTCGAACAGCTTGCGCTGCCCCTCAGAAAGGGTGTAGGTTTCATCTTCAGCTTCCCGGGTTGGAAAACAGGTGAGCTCCTGCCAAGTTTCCCGAATATCTCGCCGCGTGCGCTGGACAAAATGACGGGCTAGCTGGACGCGTTGGTCTTCGTTGAGATCCTGGAGATCCCATGTCTCGAACTCGGGCCGCAGCAGCCCCAGCAGCGAGCGGAAGGCCTCTTCGACACCGCTGTGGGGAGTTGCCGTCAGCAGGATCAGGTGGCGGTTGGGGTTTTGGGCCACCGCTTTGAGCAGACTGTGGCGCTCCTGCTGGTTTTTGCCATGGGCCGCCGCTGCCCCATGGACTTCGTCGGCAATGACCAGCTCAGGACAAAATTGCAGAAATGGGTGGCGGTTGCGCTCGGTCTTGACGAAGTCAATGCTGGCCACCTGGACAGGAAAGTGCTCGTAGAGGCTGCGCCCAACAGGGGTTTTTCGCTCCAATTGCCCCACCGTTCCCGAGCGGATGACCACTGGCTCCAGGTTAAACTTCTCGGCCAGCTCGCTGGCCCACTGCTCGCACAAATAGGGAGGGCACAGGACACAAAGGCGTCGGATCTCGCCGCGATCCAAAAGCTCCCTGGCTATCAGCAGCGCCTCGATGGTCTTGCCCACCCCTACGTCGTCGGCAATCAATAGCCGCACCGGATCGAGGCGCAGCGCCATGAGCAAGGGCACAAACTGGTATACCCGTGGCCGAATCGAGAGGCGCCCCAGAGAGCGAAAGGGAGTTGCGCCCTCCCGTAAAATCAGCCGGGCCGCCTGCCAGAGGAGAAGGGTACTGGTGGTATCGGCAGGATGATCCCCAGAGGGCCAAGGAAAGGCGGTAGGCTCCACTCGCTCGAAGGGCAAGGTGCCGCCCACAAGGTTCATCAGGTGTCGGTGAATGCAAACCGCATCTTCTGGGGTGCCGGTGAGGGGCCGCAGCACCACAATTTCTTCTGAATCAGCGGGGAGCACCACCCACTCGCGGTTGCGGCAGCGGACAATTGAGCCAGGCTGCATGGGATCCCTGGGAGCGACCTACCTTTTCCATTGCATCTTAGATACTCTTTGGGGACAACTCTCTCCCATCTCCCAACACCCTGCCGGCAGCGGTAGGATGAAACGGAGCCGGCCTCAGGTACCCCTCTGGCCCACCGACATCATGAGCAGCCCCCGTTATCCGTTTGAGCGTGTTCGCGAGCATTTGCTCTTCCAATCCTTGGAAGATGCCGAGTGGAAGGCATTGACGGCAGCCCTGTTGCCCAGCCGCTTTTCCCCAGGCCAGGTGATCTTCCAGGAAGGGGATCCCAGCAGTGACCTGTACATGATCCTCAGTGGAGTGGTGGAGCTGCGTCGCCAGTACGTGCGACATCCGGGAGATTATTGGCTGGCCACGCTGCACGCCGGGCGCTTGTTTGGGGAACTTTCTCTGCTGACGGGGCGGCGGCGCTCCTTTACGGCAGTGAGCATGACCGAGGTGCAAACCCTACGCCTTTCCACCGAAGGGCTGATCCTGCTGCCCCTGGAAGTCCAGGTGAAACTCTACCGCGCCTGGAGCCAGATCATCAGCGAGCACCTTTACTGGCTGGATAGTATGTTCACGGATCTTCTGGAGCAGCGAGGGGTAGAAAATGTAGCCTCGGCTATGGCTCTGCTGCACCAGCGCTATCCCGCTTGAAAGAGGCTCAATCCCTGCTCCGCATAGGTTTGCAGGTCAACGTCCACGAAGACAACCCCTTGGATCCCAAATTTTGTCTTCAGAATGTTCAGGGGTTGCGATATCATGTGCTAGGCAGCAGCCCCCAAGAGATTTCAAGCAGCGAGGTCAGGAGCAGTGGTTAGGGTAGCCATCAACGGGTTTGGTCGCATTGGTCGCAACTTTTTGCGCTGTTGGCTGGGTCGCTCCCAGTCCAACCTGGACATTGTTGCCATCAACGACACCTCAGATGCTCGCACGGCTGCCCACCTGCTCAAGTACGATTCCATCCTTGGGCCGTTGCAGGGAGCAGACGTTGAGCCTGCAGAAAACGGTTTGGTGGTGAACGGCAAGCATATCTATGCCGTTTCCGACCGCAACCCCAGCAACCTGCCCTGGAAAGAGTGGAAGGTGGATCTTGTTATTGAAGCTACAGGTGTTTTTGTCGACTACCAGGGTGCCTCTAAGCACATAGAAGCGGGGGCCAAAAAGGTGGTGATCACCGCCCCGGCCAAGGGGGGAGACATTCCCACGTTTGTCTACGGTGTTAATCAACACACCTACGACCCGGTGCGGCACAACATTGTCAGCAACGCCAGCTGCACCACCAACTGCCTTGCCCCGATCATCAAGGTGTTGCTGGACAAGTTCGGCGTCCTCCGTGCCACCATGACCACCACCCACAGTTACACCGGCGACCAGCGGATCTTAGATGGTGGTCACCGCGATCTGCGGCGGGCCCGGGCAGCAGCATTGAGCATGGTGCCCACCACCACGGGGGCGGCCAAGGCGGTGGCTTTGGTGATCCCGGAGCTGAAAGGCAAGCTGAATGGGGTGGCGGTACGGGTTCCCACGCCCAATGTGTCTCTGGTGGACTTGGTGGTGCAGACGGAGCGGCGCGTGATTGCCGAGGAGGTAAACGCTGCCCTCAAAGAAGCCTCAGAAACTACGATGAAAGGGATCCTCGCCTACTCGGATATTCCCTTGGTCTCCATCGACTACCGCGGCCACGACTGCTCGGCCATTGTGGATGCGGAGATGACCAGTGTGCTGGATGGGGATCTGGTCAAGGTCATGGCTTGGTACGACAACGAGTGGGGCTACTCCCAGCGGGTGTTGGACTTGGCGGAATACATGGCCGCTCACTGGGTGGAGTAGGCTGCTTCGGTTGGCAACCCTCTTCTGTTCCCCATTATTCCCCCATCGAGAACTGGGCAAAAACCTGCCAACGTTTGCCGTCGTGGAGGAGGAGCGTCAAAGCTGACGCTACAAACGCACTCTGGAAAGAACGCGTCTTGAACTCTGGCCAGGCGGCGCGAAAGTGGGCGGGGGTTAGATCTCGAAAGGCCACGGTTATGTGGGGCACAAACGGACGGGCTTGAGCGGTCGTTTCTTTCCGGTTGAGAAGGAGCCCCATGTGGTGATGGGCTTGAGCTTGTAGCCGCTGCAGTTCTGGGGAGGGCACGACGTGAATAAAAATGACACGCGGCGCGAAGGCCCCAAAGCCGGATAACTGGATGGCGACGGGAGTTTGCTGCTTGGCAAAGGCCTCTAGGGATCCCGTCAAGGCTGGCAGCTCGGAACTGGGCCACTCGAACGGCGGCACCAGGGTGATGTGGGGGGGAGAGCGCAGAGCTGCTCGGCTGGCAAATTGCTCTGCAAACTCTTGCTGGATGGCCGTCACCTGCTCTTGCAGGGCCGGAGGGGGAAGCAGAGCAAGAAACAGTCGCTGCTTGGGGTTATCCACCAGCATCGGTAAGAACCTAGAGAACAGGGGATAATGCAACTGTAGCCAAGCCCAAACATCTTGTTATGTCGCGTCCTGTCGCTTCTTCCCCTATCCTGGATCCCTCCTCGGCAACCGGATCCCCAGGCCAAGCGCCTCAGCCGGCTCCCATTCCGCCCTACCAGTGGCATTTGTTCCTTTGTGCAGATCAAACCAAGCCCAAATGTTGTGAGAAAGCCGTGGGATTGGAAGCCTGGGACTATTTGAAATCGCGGATCAAGGAATTGAACCTGGAAATCGGGAGCGGGGGATCCCTGCGGGTACACCGCACCAAAGCCAACTGCCTGCGGGCGTGCGACTATGCTGTTCCCGGCCCTGTGCTGCTGGTCTATCCCGGTGGGTTTTGGTACCACTCGGTCACGCCGGAGGTGGTGGAGGAGATTCTTCAAAAGCACATCTTGGGAGGGATCCCTGTTGTTGAGTATCTGGTAGCCCAAGATACCCTCAGCGCCCCTGATCCAAAAGGGCATGGATAGCCTGCACGCACTCTGCCGTCACCTGCTGCAAATCGGCCTTATCGCTGGAAGCAGGGGGGGGAATCACGTTGCCAATGCGCACCGTGATGGGGCAGAACAAGCGCGGCCACCGGGATCCCTTGGGCAAGACCTTTTCCGTGCCCCAAAGGGCTACAGGCAGCAGAGGCGTTTGGGTGCGGGCTGCAACCAAGGCCGCTCCCAAGTGGGGCTGAGGAATGCGGCCATCGGGGGTACGAGTGCCATTCAAAAAGATCCCTACCGCCCATCCCTGCGCCAAAGCTGCTTCCGTGGCCCGCAGGGCAGCGCGGTCAGAGCCGCCTCTTTTGACCGGGTAGGCGCCGTAGAGCTGGATCACCTGCTTCAGCCCCGGCACCCGAAACAGCTCTTCCTTGGCCATGAAGGCCACCGGGCGGCGCACCGCATTGGCCACCAGCGGCGGATCCAAATGGCTGGCGTGGTTGCTGACGACGATGAGGGATCCCTGGCGAGGCACGTTTTCCTGCCCATAGGTGCGCCCAAAATACAGTCCCCGAAACAAGGGGTTGACCACCAGCCACTTGAGCAGCCAGTAGGCCAACCAATCCCGGCGGCGATAACCCATCTGTGAGTCCAACGATCCCTGCCACTCCGGCAGCAGTTCCCTCTCTGAGTGTAGTGGAGGGTGGGTGCTGAAGGGGATCCCTGGGCTTCAGCTCTCCAAATCGGGATCCTCACCCAAAGCCCGCAATCTTGCCGCCAGACGCTCCGCCCGTTGATGTTCTCGCTCCGCCCTTTGGCGTTCTTGTTCGGCTCTTTGGCGTTCTTGTTCCGCCCGTTGACGTTCCTGCTCCGCCCGTTCCCGCTCCAACTCAGCCTGTTCATCGCCGGTCAGCAGCAACTGCCCTTGGGCATCACACCAGCGCAACCAGCGAGCTTGTTTCCCCTCAAAAACGCCTTCCCACACCGTCAGGCCCAGCCCCACCTGTTCTAGCCAGGTCTCGGTCATTTCCGCGTAGTGGCGGCCCCGCAGTTCGAAAATGCACAACTCCTCTGGCCCCAGCTCATGATTGGGATCGAAGACCGCGTAGTAGCTAACTCGCATCTGCTCATAACGGCTCAGCTTGCCTTCCAGCTCGTCGCCTTCGCGGTTGGAGACGATCTCGATCACCACATCCGGCGGCTTGTCAAATTGCCAGAGCAGGTAGCAACGGTTTTGCTTCTCCCACCATTGCTCCGGCACCGTGACGTCCAGGCTGAGAAAAACATCCGGCACAATCGGGGGCCGACCGATGGCGGTGTAGATGCCTACATTTGCCGCTGCTAAAAAGGTTTTGCCGCGCAAAGCGCTGTAGAGAGCTCCAGTCAGGAGGCGCTGCTGTTTTTCCGAGGCAAAGTTATCCACCGGGGTATCATCCTCTGTTACGAGATCGGCGACGTCGGGAACCAGCAGTTCAGTATCCATGGGCAGATGGGGTTGGGGATGCTAGCGATCTTAGCTGCTCACCTCAGGGATCCTCTGCTCCCTGAGAAACAGAGAAAACAGAGTCCTCGAGCAAGCCCAGGTACAATCGAGAAAGCTTTACTTAACGATGATTTCTTTTTCTTCGCTGCTTGATGCAGATCGATATCCGTCCTGCTGAAAATTCGGATAGTGCAGCTCTGCTCCACATTTTGCAGGTGGTCTTTGCGGAGTATCCAGGCTGTGTATTGGATATCGAAGAAGTGCCGGAGTTGCTTCAGCCTGCCACGGCCTTTGCGGAGATGGGGGGATCCCTTTGGGTGGCGCAGCATCAGGATCAAGTGGTCGGCTGTGTCGGCCTTGTGCCCGATGGGATCCCTGGGCGCATGGAGCTGAAAAAACTCTACACTCTGCCCGCAGTGCGCGGTCGAGGTTTGGGTCGGCGTTTGATTGAACAGGCCGAATTTGCGGCTCGGCAGCAGCAGGCGGACTCTCTGCATCTGTGGACAGATACTCGCTTCACGACGGCTCATCGGGTTTATGAGCGGCTCGGCTATGTGCGTCTGCCGGAAATTCGTGAATTGCACGATCGCAGCAACTCTGTGGAGTATCACTACGAAAAGCGTCTCCGTTGAGGGTCGGGCTGTTGAACTGTGATGCGTTGGTGATTGGCTGTGGGGTGGTGGGCTGTGCCATTGCCTACGAATTGGCCACAGCTGGGCTGTCGGTCATTGGAGTGGATGCCGGAGAGCCGGCCTCAGGCGCCGCGGGCGCGTCGCTGGGGGTGTTGATGGGGATCTGCAGCCGCCAGCCTAGCGGGGAGGTGGTGCAGTTGCGTCTAAAAAGCCTGGAGCTGTTCGATCCCCTAATCGCGCGGCTGGAGGAAGACCTGGGCCGGAGTTTGCCCGTCAATCGGCGCGGCATTCTCAAACTCCTCAGGGAGGAGGAAGTGGAAGCTTGGCAAGAGACCCTGGCGGCCCGCCGACAAGCAGGTTACCGCCTAGATCTGCTCAGCCCTGCCGAAGTGGGATCCCTGCAGCCCGGCCTGCGCAGCGACCTGGCGGCGGCCATCTACTCTCCCCAGGATCGACAAGTCCAGCCCAAGCTCCTAACCCAGGCTCTCTTGGAAGCAGCCCAACGCAAGGGATCCCGCTTTTTCTTCCACCAGCCTGTCCAGAAGATTCAGCGCAGCTCGGATCCCCCCTTTCGCCTGCAAGCGGTTTACACCCCCGCTCTCACCCTCTCGGCAGGTCACGTCATTCTGGCGGCAGGTCTGGGCAGCTCCCCTCTGGCCAAAGAGCTGGGGTTGCAGGTGCCCCTGCAAGCGGTCAAAGGCCAGGCCCTGCGGGTCAGAGCTCCCGGGATCCCCCTGGGGCCCGTGGTCACCGACGCGGATCTGCATCTGGTTCCTTTGGGCGATGGATCCCTGTGGGTGGGGGCAACAGTGGAATTTCAGGCCCCTCATCCCGAGCCGACGCTGCTGGCGCTACAAGATCTGCTGGCCCGCGCCATCCGACTCTGCCCGGCTTTGGCCGAAGCAACTTTGTTGGATCATTGGGCCGGCCATCGGCCTCGACCAGTGGGACAGCGCGCCCCCATCCTGGGTTGGGCTCCTGGCTACGCCAATCTGCTCATTGCCACCGGCCATTATCGCAATGGAGTGTTGCTGGCCCCGATCAGCGCCGCCATCCTGCGGGACTTGGTACTGAAAGGGGAAACAGCCCTCTGTGATCTAGGGCCCTTTGCCCCCAGACAGGGCTGAGCCCGTATCCATCTTCCGGCTCTCGGCCCGCCGATGGACAGGACATATGTCAGAATGAAAGGCTGCCTGGTTAGGATCGGATCGTCCGTTGAGTAGCCCAAAGGAGAAGAGAGCCTTGCCGAAGTTCGCCCTAAAAGCCCTCTGGTTGGAAAACGATTTGGCTATTGCCGTCGATCAGGTGGTGGCCAAAAACCGCAGCCCCCTCACCCACTACTTTTTCTGGCCGCGGGATGACGCTTGGGAGCAGCTTAAGGCTGAGCTGGAAAGCAAAACTTGGATCAGCGAAGTGGATCGCATCGAGCTGCTTAACCGAGCCACCGAACTCATCAACTACTGGCAAAACGGCGGGCGCAACCGCCCCATCAGCGAAGCCCAGGCCCAGTTTCCCGACATCCTGATCGGCGGCAACTCCTAGCCCTCTCCCCCCTGTCAGCCAAAACGTGACTCCGGATCTGCCCATCTTGCTCAGGCTCCCGTCTTTGAGCTAGATTGGCACTCGGGAGTTTAGAGTGCTAACTCCCTGCTAGCCGAGCCGGAGGATTCCTGGGAACCCCACTCCGCCTGGCAGTACCCAAAGTAGGAGCCCAGTCAGACTTACGAGGATCGCGGATTCTATGGCAAAGCGGATTCTGTTTAGAGAAGAGGCCCGCAAGGCATTGGAGCAGGGCATCAACCAACTGGCGGATGCAATCAAGGTTACGATTGGCCCCAAAGGACGCAACGTGGTCTTGGAGAAGAAGTTTGGTGCCCCCCAAATCGTCAACGACGGGGTCACGATTGCCAAGGAAATTGAGTTGGCCGATCCTTTGGAGAACACAGGCGCCCAGTTGATGCGGGAAGTGGCCTCTAAGACCAACGATGTGGCCGGAGATGGTACCACCACAGCCACCATCCTGGCCCAAAGCATGGTGCGGGAAGGGCTCAAAAACATCTCGGCGGGCGCCAACCCTGTGGCTCTGCGGCGCGGCATTGAAAAGACCACTGCCTACTTGGTGGAGCAAATTGCAGCTCATGCCAAGCCTGTGGAAGGCCGTAAAACCATCGCCGAAGTAGCCACTATCTCTGCTGGCAATGACAGCGAAGTGGGAGAGATGATCGCCAAGGCCATGGATGCTGTAGGGCGAGATGGGGTGATCACGGTCGAAGAATCCAAGTCGCTGGAAACCGAGTTGGACGTGGTGGAGGGGATGCAGTTTGACCGCGGCTACATTTCCCCCTATTTCGTCACAGACTCGGAGCGGATGGTGGCCGAGTATGAGAATGCTTATCTGCTGATTACCAGCAACAAGATCTCCAGCCTGCAAGATCTGGTGCCCATCCTAGAGCGGGTGGCCCGCGAGGGTCGGCCTCTTCTGGTCATTGCGGAGGATGTGGAGGGAGAGGCTCTGGCCACATTGGTGGTGAACCGCCTGCGGGGGGTACTCAATGCGGTGGCGGTCAAGGCTCCGGCTTTTGGGGATCGGCGCAAAGCCATGCTGGAAGATATCGCCATTCTCACCGGCGGGCAGCTCATCTCTGAGGATGTTGGCATCAAGCTGGATAAGGTCACCCTGGACATGATGGGGGTGGCCCGCAAGATCACTGTCACCAAAGACAAGACCACCATTGTGACCGATGGCAGCACCAAAGCGGCGGTGGAAAAGCGAGTGGCTCAAATTCGCAAGCAACTGGAAACCACCGATTCCGAGTACGACCGCGAGAAACTGCAAGAACGCATCGCCAAGTTAGCTGGGGGGGTAGCAGTCATCAAAGTGGGGGCCGCTACTGAAACCGAACTCAAAGACCGCAAGCTGCGCATTGAGGATGCCCTAAATGCCACCCGAGCTGCGGTGGAAGAAGGGATCGTCCCCGGCGGTGGGGCGACGCTATTGCACCTCTCCAAAGGGATCCCGGCTTTCAAGGCCAAGTTGAATGCCGAAGAACAGGTGGGGGCAGAAATTGTTTACCGAGCCTTGCAGGCCCCTCTCTTTCAGATTGCCCACAATGCCGGTCTGGAAGGGTCAGTGGTGGTGGAAAAGGTTTTGGAGAAGGAGATGCCCTTTGGCTTCGATGCCCTGAGCGGAACCTATGTGGATATGTTTGCCCAGGGGATCGTCGATCCGGCCAAAGTGGTGCGCTCAGCGCTGCAAAACGCGGCTTCCATAGCCGGAATGTACCTCACAACCGAAGCGATTGTGGTGGAAAAGCCTGAGCCCAAGCCGGCGGCTGGCTCTGCACCTAAGGGGATGATGTAGTCTTGCGAAAGTAAACTGCCCGACACCAGCGCTATGCGCAGGATGCGGGCTTTATCCCAGTCCCTAGCGGCCCCAGAGGGCAGCTAAGTTTCGGAATTTCAGGCGAGTTTACAGTCGCCCCAAGGAGAGAGATTACTTGAGCAGCGTTATAGTCAGCATCCCCTTCCCACCCACAATGTCCACACTTGAACGACTTACCATTGCGGTAGGACTTACCCCGCTCAGGGTGGATGTGCAGGCATTTGTGGCAGGTCTGACTGGTGTAGGCAGG
>NZ_JBSRZW010000002.1:0-203431 GCF_054058015.1 Thermostichus sp. MS-CIW-30 | reverse complement strand
GCCGCACCTGTCCATGTTGCGGCCATGTTTCATCAGACAACCGCCAGACCCAAGCCTGGTTCGAGTGCGTGGCGTGCGGCTATGAGAATAACGCCGATCGCGGCAGCGGGCCGGAGGCCTTTCGCGGCAGCGGGCCGGAGGCCTTTCGCGGCAGCGGGCCGGAGGCCTTTCTGGTCGGTGCCATCAACATCCTTGCTCGCGGGATACAGCTGTTGCGAGACGAAGGGCAGGACACGGCCGACGCTGCGGTCGGGATGCGGGTGGGTGAACCACCCGTGTCAGCCCGGATGGCCTGTGGATCGAACTGCACGGGCGGTCGGAAGCAGGAACCCGCCGAGACGACTGCGCAAGGAGCCATCCATGCGCAGCGTGGTAGGAATCTCCGGCCTAAAGGCCGGGGAGGATGTCAAGGTATTCTGTAGAGTACGCCAAGGCTGGCTCTTGCTACGGCCCCTAGATGTTGCCTTGTGTAACAGCAAGGGCATAATCTTTTGTCCTGCCTAGAGGTCTGCTGTACAACGAAGAGCGAGATACAGCTTTTCTCGACGTTGTGGGAGGTCTGTGGAGTTATCTGTGGAGTTAATAGAATCCCGGCCCCCTACACGTCTGTACTGGCTTCGGGAGGCGTCGTCGGAAAAAGCTGTGAACCCCATTGCTAGCAACAGCCGGTTAGTTCCACTTTTGGGAATCGTCATGGAAAGTCGTGGTTACAAAAAGTCCTCACAGAAGAGCTTTGAGTTGATGCGGCATTTCGCAGAAACCTACGCCAAACGCTCCGAGACCTTTTTCTGCTCGGATCCATCAATTACGACGGCGGTGATCGAAGGCTTGGCTCTGCACAAAGAGCAATTGGGCGCCCCGCTGTGTCCCTGTCGTTTTTATGAAGACAAAGAGGCAGAAGCAAAAGCAGGCTATTGGAATTGCCCCTGTGTACCCATGCGGGAGCGAAAGGAATGTCACTGTATGCTGTTCTTAACGCCGGATAACCCCTTTGCCGGCAAGAGCCAAACCCTAGAGGAGGTGCCCCTGGAATACCAAACTACCAAATGACAGCGCCCGGCAGGGACAAAGGCAGGCTTTGGAAGGGTGACAGGGCTCGGTATAATCGAAAAGCCGTTGGGCAATGGTTATTTGCACGAGGAGGAAACGCTTTTATGACTCCCTCACTTGCTAACTTCCTCTGGAGCTTGGTGGCTGGTGCAGTTGTGCTGGGGGCTCTCTTTGGCGCCATCATCTTTGTCAGCCAAAGGGATAAAGTGCGTCGTCGCTGAGATCCCCGCTCGTTGGCACTTGCCCGCCAATGCTTCCCTTTTCCCTGTACTGCTATCGCTGGGTGGGGAGAGACTGGGGTGGCAAGATGTGGCTGCGGTACGCAATCGCTGGAGGGCTTCGCCCCTGTTGTCGGGGATCCAGCTGGGTTGGGTGACCAACAGATTGAGATCTAAGGTGCTTGAAGCCGTTGTTGCAAACGATCACACCTTATGATCGAAGACTATCCAGCGATACCCCAGGGATCCCTTGCCAGCGTTGACCCACCCCTTGTATTACTGGCGGCAAAAAAACCGCTACTACCACGAGGATCTGGAGCGGCTGCATCGCTTTTTTGTCCCTGCCGGTTTGCGCATCTTGGAGATTGGTTCCGGCACGGGATCCCTGCTCAATGCCTTGCAGCCCAGCTTCGGGGTGGGGATCGACCGGGATGCGGACATTGTTGCCCAAGCTCAGGCAGAGTTTCCCCATCTCCATTTCCGGGTGCAAGATGCCCACACCTTGGACAAAGAGGATCCCGTCTTGGCGGAGCCTTTTGATGTGATCTTGCTCGTCAATACCCTGGGCTACCTGGCCGACATCCAGCAGGTTCTCCAGCAGTTGCGCCGCTTCTGTACCCCACGCACCCGCCTGATCCTCTCCCACCACAACCCGCTCTGGGAGCCGATTCTGGGCTTGGCAACCGCTCTGAAGCAACGGATGCCTCTGCCGGCAGCCAACTGGTTATCGGCAGCCGATGTGGCCAACCTGCTGCACTTGGCAGGATACGAGGTCATTCAGCAGGGCAAGCGGCTGTTGTTGCCGCGGCGGATCCCGTTCCTTTCGACTGTGATCAACCGGGTGATTGCCCCATTGCCCGGGATCAACGCCCTCTGCCTGACAGAGTACACAATCGCTCGCCTGCAGCCCGACCCTGCCTGGGATCCCCCCCCTGAGCAGCAGCCTTCCTGCACCGTGGTGATTCCGGCTCGGAATGAAGCGGGCAACATCCGCCGCTGCGTGGAACATTTGCCCGAGATGGGATCCCGCACCGAGATCATTTTTGTGGAGGGGCATTCCAGCGACGGGACTTGGGCCGAGATCCAGCGGGTACAGGCGGAATACCAAGGGATCCGCAATATCCGGGCTCTACGGCAGGAGGGCAAGGGCAAGGGGGATGCGGTGCGCAAGGGGCTAGCCGCCGCTACAGGGGATGTGTTGATCATCCTCGATGCCGATTTGACGGTACAGGCAGAGGACATGCCCAAGTTTTTCCGGGCTGTGGCTTCTGGGCGGTGCGACTTTGCCAATGGCTGTCGCCTTATCTACCCCCTGAAACCGGAGGCAATGCCTCGGCTGAACCAATGGGCCAATCGTTTTTTTGCCGCTCTCCTCTCCTATATTCTCGGCATCCGCATCAAAGATTCCCTCTGTGGCACCAAGGCCCTGTGGCGGGAGGATTACCAGCAGATTGCCAAGCTGTGCCAAGAGTGGGGGGATTTCGACCCGTTTGGAGATTTTGACCTGTTGCTGGGATCCGCCAAGCGCACCCTGAAGATCCTGGATATCCCCGTGCGCTATTTCCCCAGAACCTATGGTCGCTCCAACATTCACCATGTGCGAGAGGGGCTGCGGCTGCTGCAGATCTGTGGCTTTGCCCTCAAGCGCTTTAAGGGATACTGAAGTTTGCTCTGACCCAAAGGTGCCGGTCTGTACTTCTGTCGAGGCAGGGCCAGTCTCTGCAAGTACTTCTCCACCGTTGGGATTCCCGCCTAGGCACCCAGGACTCGTTACAATAATTAGTCAATCGGATCACTGTAATGTGTGGATCGGCCCCCATGGGGAGTGCCACGGGAACGAGCAATGGGAGAATCCGTATTGAGCAGGCTGGGCCAATGGATCTCGAATACCCCCCTGCGCTCCCTTGACCAAGCTTATGAGGCTGCCCTGCGCATTAAAGCCATCGAGGATCAATACTTCCAGGGAGGATCCATCGGCAGCAACGGGCAACATGGCCAGAATGTCAGCCGCTACTTTCAAATTCAACTGCGCCGGCAACTGCGCCAGATCGATCTGCGTTTGGCAGAGTTCAGAGCCAGCAGCGCCCTTTCTCGCCTGCCGGATCCCGAGCAAAATGGCAGTGGCCCTGTTTCTGCCCAAGATAAAGATCAAGAACGCCATGCCGCTGAGGTCGATGCTCCTGAAAGCAACGGCGAAAACCCTGAGAATGGTCGCCAAAGACGAGATCTTTCCATCTTGGAGAAACTGCAGTTTATCGATCAGGTGACTTCTCGATACAAACGCCCGACCAGAAAATCCCAGCCCATCTCTGCTTCAATTTCCACTTCACCTGAGCCTCTCGAACGGCCAGAACAACCTACCTCAACCCAACCCAGTTCTCCTGATGTCTCTGTCAAGGCAGGCTCCGGCAATGGCGCTGCCCCGGTCGCTTCCAAAGCTGCGATTCTGCCCCGTTCTATTCTGCGCACAGCCAGCCAAATCCGCCGTGAGCTGAGTTCCCAGGCCGAAGAGGAACTGATCCAGGAGTATCGCGAGGCTCGCACTCGCACACTGGTATCGATTCGTTTTCTGTTGTTGTTGGCCATTTTGCCTCTGCTCACCCAGATCCTCTCGAAAAACTTTCTGTTTGGGCCATTGGTAGATCACTTGCAACAACGGGAGCCTGCCATTGTGGCTCTGAGCCACGAATTTCAAGAAAAAGCCCTGACAGAGTTCGAGTTTTTCAAGGAAAGAATAGAATTTGAGCGAGCTTTGCACCATCAATCTCCAGAGTGGGATCTGGAATCAGCAGATCAACTGTCCATGAAGGCAGAGGAACTGCTGAAAAAATATAGCCGTAGGAACTCGGAAGGCTTGAAGAATATCCTTGCTGATTTGCTTTCGCTGCTGGTGTTTGGCTGGCTTATCTTTGTTGGGCGTGAGGAAATCGAAGTCCTCAAGTCTTTTTTGGATCGTCTGATCTACGGTCTCAGCGATAGTGCCAAGGCTTTCATTATTATTCTCTTTACCGATGTGTTTGTCGGTTATCACTCTCCCCACGGTTGGGAGGTGCTGCTGGGTAATTTGGCTGCCCATTTGGGGGTACCGGAGAACCGCGATTTTATCTACGGCTTTATTGCTACTTTTCCGGTTTTCCTAGATACGCTTTTTAAGTATTGGATCTTCCGCTATTTAAACCGTGTATCGCCGTCTTCGGTGGCCACCTATCGGGCTATGAACGATTAAGGGTTCGCAGTTGCATTTCAAACTGGGTTGAGACGCTTCCCAAGCGCTCCTTGCCGCTGCCGTAACCATCCACAACCTCTCTCAGAGGAAGAAAGAAGTTGGGGATCGACCTGACGAATCGTTTGATTGCCATTTGAAGCAACCGTAATTCGAGTTTCCTGAGTTAGCTGGGCGGGCGCAAGGATTGTCGATGGCAGAACCCGCAGACAAACCAACGCTCCAATTCGGCGGCAGGGGTGGGACAGCGGCAGGCGGGGCAAGGGAACAGGTTCTCCTGGGTTTGTTGTTGCTTCACCACTCTGGCCCAGCGCTCGAAAGCCACTTTCGGGTCGGAGGTGGGCTGTTTTGGATTGGGGCTGCGACAGGATCCAGGGCGTTGTCCATCTTGGTCTGCTAGGCGGGGAGCGCCATAAAACTTGCTGGTCAGCTCCGCATCAGGGTGGGGGGTGGCTTGGCTGGATCCCTCGTGCCAGGCACCAGGGCTGAAGCGGATATCGCTGAGGGGAGGTTGGATGCGGCTGTTGAGTTTCTTGAGAATGAGCTGACGTTGCAAGGTTAAATTTTGCGCCCAGGCCGGGGTAGAGGTGGCCACTTGCAGCACCTGTCGGCGCACGCTGAGGGGATAGGTTTGGGCGGCTACGGCCTCTCCGACGAGTTCGGGCCAGAGCTGCCGCAGGGTTTGCATTTGCTTCAGTTCAGCCCAACGGGGATGGCTGCCAAAGCTTCCCAGTACCTCATCTAACCGCTGCAACATGGTGTCGATAGGGTGTCAATGGCAGGCAATAGCTTAGGAAACACCATTTTGGTCTTCCGGCGATTGAGCCGCTTCTTTGAGGGCAGAGTGAATGGAGTCGGTATCGGGCAAAGAAGGGGATCCGCCATTTTGACTGAGGGGGGCAAATCCCTCTAGGCTGCGGATATGAATATCTTGTTGCGGGAAGGGGATGCGGATCCCACGTCGCCGAAACTCAGCCTCGATCAGGAAGTTTAGCTCGCTGATCAAGACAAACTGATCTTGAGGACGGTTGATCCACACCAGCAGCTCAAAGTTAAGTGCAGAAGGGCCAAAGGACTTGAGCCAGACTTGGGGGGCAGGGCTGCTCAACACCCGAGCATTTTCTCTGGCGGCGCTGAGCAGGGCTTCGGTAACCAAGGCGGTATCGGAGCCGTAGGCCACGCCGACCGGAATGTGGATGCGACAGCGGGGATCCCGGTAGCTCCAGTTCACCACCTTTGATTCGGTAAAGCGGGAGTTGGGCACAATCACAAAAATGCGATCCAGGGTGCGCAAGACGGTGGCCCGTGGGCCAATGCGCTCCACCGTGCCGAGCAGGTTGTCCACTTCCACCAGATCCCCGATTTGGATGGGGCGCTCCAGCAAAATGGCAATGTAGCTGATGTAGTTGTTGGAGAGGTTTTGCAAACCAAAGCCGATCCCCAAACCCACCGCCCCGGCAATAACCGCCAAGGAGCCCAGATTAAGGCCGCTGAAGGGCAAGACCAGAAGGATGCCGAACAGGGTCAGGATGTACTTGAAGATGGCCGCCGAAGACTCTTGGGTGCCCAGATCCAGCCCCAGGCGTGCCAAAAAGCGCTGCTTGAAGCCAACACTGACGTAGTGGGCGCCGGTGAAAACCAAGATGGAGAGGACGAGGAAGACCAGCAAGCTGGCAATCGAAACGCTGGAGTTGGGCAGAGGCTGGGTGAGAACGCCCAGAGCCGTGGCGACCACACGACCCAGGCCCAGGTAAAAGGAGCGCTGAAAGGGTCGTAGGGCAGGGATGAAGCTGATACCGCGATCCAGCGAGATGCCGGCGATGAGGATCACCCCCACGCCCCGCAGCAGCATCCCACCCACATCAATCCAGGTGCCCCAGGTCTCTCCGGCCTTAAGCTCCAACCAGCGTTGCAGACGGGTTAAGCTGCGGTCGAACAGCCGCCAGAGGAAGAACCCCACCACCAGGGTGGCGATCCCTGCCAGGAGGGTCAGAACCAGCACGCGCGGATCCTGGGCCCGCTGCAGAGCCAGCAGATCTTCGCGGTAATCGGCAATCGCTTGCTCCAACCGCCGCGCCCAACTGTTGGCCACCAGACGCACGTCATTCAGGTTCACCTGACCCGGTGCCACCCTGCGCTCCGCGGCAGCATCGGCATAGGTGACGGTAAACAAATACCGTTGGGTGGCCTCAAAGCGGCCTCTTTCCCCCAGGCGTAAGATGTATTGCCCATTGGCATCCTGGGCTACCCGTACCTCTGGCTGTGGCAACTGCCCTTCTTCGAGAAAGCGCTCGATGATCGCCCGAACGTTGTCGGCCCGCACATCGCTGGGGTAGTCTGCCGTCTGCAGGCGAAACACCGGGATGTTCCCCACCAACACCTCTGTGCCCTCTTGGCCGGTCAAAGGGATCCCGACTGGGCTGGGAGCCGGAGCAGGGGATCCCTCAGGAGTTGGCGCTTCAGCCGGTGTGGGGCGGGGATCCGTCAGGAAAAAGTTGGGATCCCGAAATTCAAGGGCTTGGGCCAATGAAGGGGCAGAGGCGACGGCAGGGGTGAGCCAGAGACCTATCCCCACCGTCAGCCCAACCCAAAGAGCTGCTCGCTTAAGTGGGACGGAGTCCTGCATGGCCGGTTTGGTACGAACGCCTATCGATCAATTGGGGATCCCTGGTGCTGCCCCGCAAGCTCATGGTGGCACAAGCCGACCTCAATTTTGGCCGATCTGAGCAAGGATTTTAGGTGCCCTGAGAATGGCCCAGAAGGCGTTGACGCAGCTTTTTGATTCTATCTCGCAGCTCGGCGGCTTCCTCAAATTCTAGGTTTTTGGCGGCCTCTTTCATCTTCAGTTCCAGTTGGCCGATCAGCTCTGGAATCTCGGAGAGAGGGATCTCTTGCGCAGCTTGAAAGGCTTTTTCCAGATCTGGGTTGCTGAGTTTGCGGGAGATGGCCAAAAAAGACAAGATGGCATTGCTGTTTTTCTTGACAATGGGCTTGGGCGCGATGTTGTGTTGGCGGTTGTATTGCAATTGAATCTCGCGGCGACGCTGGGTTTCGGCAATGGCCCGGGCCATGCTGCCGGTCATGGTGTCGGCGTACATCACCACCATACCGCGGACATTTCGTGCTGCCCGCCCGATCATCTGAATCAGGGAGCGCTCTGCTCGCAAAAACCCTTCTTTGTCAGCATCCAAAATGGCCACCAAAGAAACTTCTGGCAAGTCCAACCCTTCCCGCAGCAAGTTAACTCCTACCAACACGTCAAAGGCCCCTTCTCGAAAATCTTGTAAGATTTCAATTCGCTCAATCGAGGTGATCTCGGAATGCAAATAGCGAACTCGGATCCCTCGCTCCTGGAGATATTCTGTGAGATCTTCTGCCATCCGTTTGGTGAGGGTGGTCACGATCACCCGTTCGGCAGATCCCTGCCGAGAGCGCTCCAATCGCAAATAAATTTCTCCCAGCAAATCGTCCACTTGCCCAGCCGTGGGGCGCACATGCACCTCGGGATCCACCACCCCAGTGGGCCGAATCACCTGTTCGATAACCCGACCGCTGCCCTGCACATAAAACTTCAAGGTCTTGCCATCTTCCACCCGGGTTTCAAATTGGGCCTCGCTCTGCTCCAGTTCCCAGTTGCCGGGGGTAGCCGAAACAAAGATACACTGATGAACCTTGGCCCAAAATTCTTCGGCTTTGAGGGGGCGATTGTCGAGGGCGCTGGGCAGGCGAAAACCATGATCTACCAGCACCTGCTTGCGGGCACGGTCGCCATTGTACATGCCGCGAATTTGGGGCACGGTCACGTGGGACTCATCCACCACCAACAGCCAATCGTCGGCCTTGAAATAATCCACCAAGCAGGCGGGGGGCTCTCCTGCTTTGCGTCCCGTTAAATGTCTAGAGTAGTTTTCGATCCCATTGCAATAGCCCACCTCTCGCAGCATTTCTAGGTCGTAGCGGGTGCGCTGTTCCAGCCGTTGGGCTTCCAGGAGCTTGCCTTCTTTGCGAAAGAGGGCCAGTTGCTCTTCCAGTTCTTGCTCGATATTGAGGATTGCCCGCTCCAGTTGTGCTTCCGGCGTTACAAAGTGCCGAGCAGGATAAACTCTGAGGGCGCTGAGGCTGTTCAAAATCTCACCTGTAACCGGGTCGATTAAGCGAATGGCCTCGATCTCATCCCCAAAAAATTCGATGCGAATGACCCGATCCTCATAGGCCGGCACAATTTCCAGCACATCCCCTTTGAGGCGAAATCGCCCCCGCACCAGCTCCAGGTCATTGCGCTCGTACTGGATGCTGGCCAGATCCCGCAAGACATCCCGTTGGTTGATCTCCTGGCCGACTTTGAAGGGGATGGAAGCCTTCAGGTATTCTTCTGGCATGCCCAGACCATAGATGCAGCTCACCGAGGCCACCACAATCACATCCCGCCGTTCAAACAAGGAGCGGGTAGCCGAGTGCCGCAACATATCGATTTCATCGTTGATGGAAGAAGATTTGGCGATGTAAGTATCGGTGCTGGGAACATAGGCTTCCGGTTGGTAATAGTCGTAATAGCTGATGAAGTATTCGACGGCATTATTGGGAAACAGCTCTCGTAGCTCATTGCACAGTTGTGCTGCCAAAGTCTTATTGTGGGCCATCACTAAGGTGGGCCTGCCCACCTGCTGAATGGTATGGGCGATGGTAAACGTTTTGCCGGTTCCGGTTGCTCCCAGCAAGGTTTGAAAACGATGGCCTTCTGAAATCGACTTCACCAAGCCGGCAATTGCCTTAGGTTGATCTCCGGTGGGTTGATAGGGAGAAACCAGTTGAAACTCTGACATGGGTTTGACTTTCGGATGGGCCTAGATAGCTGCCGGGCTGGTCAAGGCAGGGCTGATCTGCACGTTGGTTTGGAATGGTGGTGCGGATCACAAAGGCTTGTAGGGTGCCTCTAAACTTGGCCGCCTGCTCAGCGGTGGGCTCCAGCTGGCACACCAGGGTTAGCCTCTGTTCCATGGTAAGGTTTTATCATGCAGGACTGAGGGCAGCGCTTCTTCACTAGGCCTGTTCATGCCAGCAGTGCAGAGCAGTAGGGCCTGGGTGTCCGCGCCATGTCTCCCTCGGTGCAGAGATTGAGATATGGGACGACGGCAACTCTTGCGCGGGATCCTGATTGGGCTTGGTCTTCTGGCCGCCATGGTGGTGTGGGTTGTCGTATGGCTGCTCACCCGCAGTCCGGTGGCTTTGTTGCTGGCCCACCCGGAGCTGCCGCCAATTGTGGGTTTGGCCCCTCGCTCCGCACAAGCGCTGCTGGTGTTGGCTGTTCCCCTGGACGAGGTGCAAGCGTTTTGGCAAGCGGCAACTCCTGCCCCCCAGCGACGCGCTGCCCGTCAGCAGTGGCAAAAGTTTTTCTCCCCTGAAGGCCCAGGCTGGCTGGGATCCTTGCTGGCCGGGGGATCCCTTGATTTTGAGCGGGAGGTGCGGCCCTGGCTGGGGAGGAGTACCCTCTTGGCCAGTTTGCCGGAGTGGGGCACCTTGGTTGCCCTGGAAACGCGGGATGCGGCGCTCTCTCAGTTTGAGCTGAACCTATTGTGGGAACGGCAGAGCTTGGCCGGGAGGCCGGTGCAGGTGGACACTTACAAGGGCATTCAGGTGGTGTCTAGCCCGATTCCGGGCCTGCAGGGGTTCTCGGCAGCCGTTTTCGGCGAGCAATACGTGTTGTTGGCGGAGCAGTCTGCTGCCATTCGGGCTGCAATCGATGCTTGGCAGTTGCCGCAGTTGTCTCTGGTGGCTCAGCCTCTGTTTCAGCAGGTCATCCAGCCCTTGCGGGAGGCGCATGTGGGTTGGGCCTTCTGGCAAAATCCAGAGGCGGTTTCTTCAGACGGGCTGACGTTGCAGGCGGTAGGGCTGGGGTTGGGGGTAAACTTCCGCGGCTTGGTGGCCGAAAGTGCTGCCCTCTGGCATGCGCCCGCTGGCTTCTCCTTGCCGGCGGCAGAAGCCTTTCGCCCGCAGATCCTTCAACATCTGCCGGATAAAACCTTGGCGCTGATTTCCGGAGAGAATCTGGTCTCAGTTTGGCAGAGCCTGGGGCAGATCCAGCCCCTAAATTCCCTGGGGTTGCGGGTGGATCCCGGCCAGTGGCTGCAGCGCTTGCAATCTCAGGTGGCGCTGGACTGGCAGCGTCTGTTGCCGGAACGGGGAGAGTTTGCCTTTGCCCTTTTGCCCGGCGACGGGGATCCAGCCTGGCTGTGGGTCGGTAAGCTGCCGGATGAGTCGGTCGCGACAGCGGGACGGAGTCCTTATTTCGACTTGGATGAGCGGGCACGCGCCCAAGGCTGGCAGGTAATCTCTCTGGCAACGAAGCGCGGCACCGCCACCGCCTGGGCCAAACCAACCATTCCCGCAGGGGGGCAGTCAGAACCCCAGCCGGTGGCGACAGCGGGACGGAGTCCTTACCGCTCTATCCATCGACCGGAGATCCCTGTGTTGGCAGGCGAGCCGCTGGAAGTCAGTGGGAAAGGAGGATCCGCGTCATTGCAGGCGGCAGAGGCTCTCCCCCAAACGCTGCCAGGGATCCCGCTGCCGGCACAGGTGTATCATGCCGATCGCAAAGGCTATTCCTACCTGGCCTCTTCTTTGGGGGCTCTGGAGACGGCCCTCGCGGATCCCCCCTTGAGTGCAAATCGCGCCTGGCGCAAGTTGGTGGCTTCCCTGCCCCACCGCAATTTGGGCTATGGCTATGGATCCCTGGGGTTGCTCTTGGAAAGCGAGCTGCTCGACCCGGTCGCGTCAGCGGCGCGGAGCGCTAAGGGATCCCGCTGGGCATCCACGCGCTTTGCCTTCGCCACCACAGCCCTAGCGGTTTCTGAAGCTCCCTACCCCGATCGGGGCTGCCAGATTACCCAAATGGGCAAGCTGTTTTGGGAGTGGCATTGAGGGTCAGACTATCCAGGGATCCCGGCAGTTGGCGTGGATGTATTTGGCCAGGTAGACCTGGTTGCCTGTTTCATTCCACTCCACAAAGTCGAAGATTTGGGTGAGCAGCAGCATTCCTCGGCCCGACTCTTCGGTTTCCAAGATGTTATGTTGGCATCGGTGGAGCTTCTCTTGGGGACAAAAGCCGGGCCCTTGATCTCGCACCAGCCATTGGTAAAAGGGCTCCGAGCTGGCGTACTCGATGATCACCTTCTTGTTGGGGTCGAGGCCGTTGCCGTGGCGGACGGCATTGATGATTGCTTCCTGTAGGCCCAAACGTATTTCCGCTCTCCAGGCAGGAGGGACTTTTGAGATCAAGAGATCGAGGACAGGCTGAGTGTAGAGGGTGGAGGGAAAGCTGATAACGCTCCAGGAGCAGTGGGCGGGTTTGAGGGAAAGGGCAATCACGGAGGCAGTCTTCCCTGGGGCACGGCACTCTGACCCCATTCTAGCAATCCCATCGGGGTCAACCCCAGCAGAGGTGCGGCAGGAGCTCGGCAAGGGGACTTTTGCCGTACCATCTTGAGTGGTAAGTCTCTTCGCGGTTTTATGGCGATCAAGGTTGGAAATAAGGTCAAAGTTCGCTCTGTCCAGGATCGCGGACAAGAAAACCTCAGCGCTCTGGTGGGCAAAGAGGCTGTGGTGCTGGCACGGCGTGTGGTCGATGGCAGCGGTGTCGGCTACATTCTGGAGTTTCCCGATCGCTCTCGACATTGGTTTTTCGAGAGTGAACTGGAGGTGCTCTAAGCCCCTGTCTGTGTTCTGTTGTCTAGAGGGTCGGTTGGTGGCTTCTCCTCCTCATTTGACTCGCCGTTTGCTGGCCCGCCAGATGGCCGCGCAGGTGGATGGCCTGACCGTGGAAATGGCTGCTGCTGCTCTGGAGGCTATGCTGGACAGCATTAGCCAATGCCTGGCCCAGGGGGGATCCGTGCGGCTGGCTCGCTTTGGCACGTTCTCGCTGCGCCATCGTCCCGCCCGGCAAACCTATCATCCGCGCACCAAGGCCCCTGTTCACATCCCGGCTGCCGATGTGCCTCATTTTGTTCCCAGCCCTGAGCTGGGGCGTCCAGCTGGGGTTCGGGTGTCCAAGTCTGAGTCCGCGGGATCCGTGTAGGGTAGCTGCAGAATGACCGTCCTGCTGTGGTTTCGCACCGACTTGCGCCTGCTGGATCACCAGCCGCTGACGCGGGCCTGCCAACAGGGATCCCCTTTGATCCCCTTGTATTGCTTGGATCCCCGCCAGTTCGGCGAGACTTCCCTTGGGCTCCGCCCCAGAACCGGCCCTTTCCGCGGTCAGTTTTTGCTGGAGAGTTTGGCAGATCTGCGGCAGCAGTTGCGGTCGCGCGGCTCGGATTTGGTGATCCGCCAGGGACAGCCAGAACAGGTGATCCCCACCTTGGCACAGGAGTGGGGGGTCGAGGCGGTCTATGCCCATGAAGAGGTGGGCACCGAGGAGAAGGAGGTGGCGGCTGCTGTTGAGCGGGCTTTGCGGTCTCTGGGGATCCGGCTGCAGGTTGATTGGGGCCATACCCTCTATCACCCTGAGGATCTCCCCTTTTGTCTCTCGCAACTGCCGGAGCTGTTCACCCGCTTTCGAAAGCAAGTCGAGGGGAGCACCCCCATCCGGGATCCCTTGCCCATTCCCTCGATCCCCCCCCTGCCATCGGGTTTGGATCCCGGCCCTCTGCCTACTTTGGCCTCGCTGGGGCTATCCCCACCTGCCGGGGATCCACGGGCTCGCTTCACCTACCTTGGCGGCAGCACTGCTGCCCATGCCCGCCTGCAAACCTACTTTTGGGATCTGGATCGGCTGCGCATCTACAAAGAAACCCGCAACGGCATGTTGGATCCCGACGATAGCTCCCGGCTTTCTGCTTGGTTGGCCCTGGGCTGCATCTCCCCTCGCACCGTCTATGCCGAGGTCAAGCGTTACGAGCAGGAGCGGGTGCGCAATGAGTCCACCTACTGGCTGGTGTTTGAGCTGCTGTGGCGGGATTATTTTCGGTTTATCTTGGCCAAGCACGGCGCCAAACTGTTCCGTCCTTCTGGGATCCAAGGGATCCCTATCCCTTGGCAACAGGATTGGCCGCGCTTCCAGGCTTGGTGTCGAGGTGAGACGGGCTACCCCTTGGTGGATGCCAACATGCGGGAGCTGGCGGCTACTGGGTTTATGTCCAACCGGGGACGGCAGAATGTGGCCAGCTTTTTGACCAAGAACCTGGGCATCGACTGGCGCATGGGCGCTGAGTGGTTTGAGTCGCTGCTCATCGACTACGACGTGGCCAGCAACTACGGCAATTGGAACTACACCGCCGGCGTAGGGAACGATGCCCGCGGCTTCCGCTACTTCCACATCCCCAAACAATCTCGCGAGTACGATCCCAAAGGAGACTATCTGCGCCACTGGTTGCCGGAATTGGCCGGGATCCCGGGGGATAAAATCCACGAGCCCTATCGCCTCACTGCTGCCGAGCAGAAGCAATTTGGAGTCCGATTGGGGGTGGACTACCCTCGCCCACTGGTGGATTTGGAGAAGTCTCTCGCGGCCAACCGACGGGTTTACGAAGCTGCCCTGGCCTGCCGATAGGCATTGCCTTGTCTGGGGCTTCTTCCCGAGAGGGGGCTGAGGGGATTTTCTGAGGCGCAGTTCCGGCCCAAGAGTGCTATTCTAGTTAAGCGCTGTCCTGGCTCAGTAGCTCAGCGGTAGAGCAGGGGACTCATAAGCCCTTGGTCGCGTGTTCAAATCACGCCTGAGCCATCTCTATGAAACCCTTACTAGAGGCCCCTTTCCGTTGTGGAGTAGGGCTTCTGGCTTTTTGGGGCCACTTTGCGCTGTTTCTAGGACTGGGACAAATAGGGTCATTTCGAGTCGGATCAGCCTATTATTTTAGTGAAGCTGATAGTGAAGGATTTGAGCTGGTGGACAGCATCACCAAAGCCACTCTGGAGCGGATCGCTCAAGCCAATGGTCGGCTGAAGTCTGCCAATGTGGGTTTGTCCATCTTGCTCCGCAATAGTCGGCTGTATCTGCGGGGGACGTTACCTCCTAAGCCTGGATCCCTCAAGGATAAGGCGTTTCAGCAGGAGATTGCTTTGGGGTTTCTGGGGATCCGTGCCAATCCGGCGGGGGTGAGTGCGGCAGAGCGGGAGGCTCGCCGGGTGGGGATTGCGCTGCAGGATGGGACGTTTGATTGGCGGTGCTTCCTCAAACCAGAGGCAGTCCAAAAGATGAGTCTCCTACTCTGGGACAAGTATGTGGCCTACAAATCTAAGTCGGTGGCAGTGACCACGGTGCTTTCGACCTACGCCAAGACACGGGCCAAGCTCGTCAAGTGGAATCAGCCGATTGAGGATAAGTTGGCGGCCTATCGGTTGAGTATGATTCGGGTGATGGGAGATTCGATGGCGCCGACACTGGATTCGGGGGATATGGTGATTGTGGATGAGTCGGTGAAGTTTGCGGACCGGATTGTGGAAGGAATTTTTGTTCTCAGGATTGATGGCTATCTGCGGGTGAAGCGGTTGGAGCGGATGAAGGAGCGGATCCGGGTGTTGAGTGATAATCCGGCCTACCGTCCGGAGGTGTATCGCCTCAATCAGTTGCAGGAGGAGTTTTCGGTGCTAGGCAGGGTGGTGGCAGCTGTGAAACCGACGGCCTAAGGGGGTAGTATTAGGGACTTCAAAAAAAAGATTATGGTGAGCAATAGCTAGTCAATGTCAATGTGTCTGGGGTGAGCACATTGAATCATTCCAGTCGGATCTGGTAGTGGGGTGCTAAAATTATACAAAGTTTTATTAAGAGAGACATGAGTAGGGCTGCAAGTCAATTAAAGTGGATTGAAGTTTTAATCACCTTGCTGTACGGGAGACTGTGAGCTATGAAGGTCGTTGCAAGCACTGCGGCTCTGCGAGTTTATTTGGGGATCTCGGCGTTGTTACCCTTGGGAGGACAAGCGGAGATCATGTCTTGTGAATAGCGGGTGATTCCGCAGAGTTTTCATAGCAATCTAAATGGTGGTGGAGCAGCGGTACCTATTGGCTCCGCCAAATGTGATTCCGGAGGGATGTCAAAATCACCCTTTGCACAAGGTTCTATTGATGCGGCTCAATCCGGTGAATTGGTTGCGGATCTGGTTCGGCTGAAGGTATTTGTGAAATCTTAAGCCTGTGAGGTTGATATGTCGGGATCCATCGTGCTACAAATCTTGGGAACCAGCGATGTCCAGGTGGATGGACAGCCGGGAAGGGAGCAGATTAGGGGCTTTGATCTCCATGAAATGCAAGAGCTTGCTCAAGATCTCAAGAACGAATTGTTAGGTAACC
Organism: Thermostichus sp. MS-CIW-30; assembly: GCF_054058015.1. Taxonomy (NCBI): domain Bacteria; kingdom Bacillati; phylum Cyanobacteriota; class Cyanophyceae; order Thermostichales; family Thermostichaceae; genus Thermostichus; species Thermostichus sp. MS-CIW-30. Next base: position 187,660 of record NZ_JBSRZW010000002.1, on the reverse strand, counting down.
TAAACCGTGTAGATTTTCCCCTAATTCGTCAGGCGCATCAGTATGTTCAGCATGTAAAGGGATCCCCCACATTCGTAGTGCTGTTAACAGATCAGACGGCTTGGTTTAGCACTCAGCCGATGGCGGCGGTGGGTTGGAAGGAGATCATTACATCCGATGGGCATTGGTGGGAGGAGGTGTTGCTGGCCTGGGCTGAAGAACACGGGATCCGCTGTCATTGTGTGCGGTTTGTGGTGCCACCAGAGGTGAGATCAGGGGTCGCAGATTGGGAAGGAATGGCAAAACTCGCTACCCAGTTTCTGAGCCAGCTTGTGCAAGACAACCAGATTCAGTTACCCAATAGCCAGGTTCTCCCTTTTGAAACACTCCTTATCCAGCACAGCAGCGGGACTCCGGCGTTGAGTAGTGCCCTGTATTTGTGGGGGATTGAGCAACGGCTAGAGGGACGAGCGGTGGAGTTTTTGTATATGTCTCGTCAGGATGAAGAACCCAGACATCATCCTGGATCCCATTGGCAGTGGCGGTTAAAAGTGCCTCAAATCCGACAATTATTGGCAGTGCAAGATTTTGCAGGGATCCTTCAGTTGGTGAAGGGAGATGTGGGCAAGGATATGGAGAAACAGATCCGGCGACTGGATCGGGCGGTGTCTTTTAATTTGCGGGAGCTCAATTTGGGGCTGAATCCTGAAGAAGAAGTTCTGGAGCGGATTGCGATTGCCTGCTGGAGTGAGCGGGCGTTTCGGGAGCGGGGGCAATGGATGCACTGGATTTTAAGGGTGGCTGGAGCGTTTGAGTTGGTGTTGAAGTGTTTGGTTGTGCAGCAGGGGCAAGGGCAATTCTCGTGGCGGCGTAGGAACAATGGGTCGGTAGATTTGTTCCATCAACAGGATCCCGTTTTTGCCAACATCACAGCGATTGCGAGGGGGATCTCTCAAGGGAATTTCCTAGGAAGAAAGGATAATCAAGATTTCACATATCGGTTCGATCCTATTGCTAGAAGCCAGGAACTGAGTTATTTTCAGTCCTTTTACTGTGATGATCCAGGCTGGATCCTGAATAAAAATAAACAGATCAAATTTGCAGAGATTCGGAACGACCTCTATCACTCTTTGCAGGGGGATGTGATCGATCAAGCCTTGGATCAAAAGACGCTGGAGTTGGGATCCGTGACCCGTGCAGATCATCCGGCTCAGGTGGCGGTGGGTCATTTGGAGTTTTTGATTGAGCTGGCAGGGATCCAGTCCAAAATCCAAGAGCGGGTGCGGGATTATCAAACTCAGGTGCAACGGATCGAGGAGCAACTGTAAATGGATTTGGAGCAATGGTTGGTTCAGCAGCGGCGGCTTTATGTGGGAGGGATCCCAGAGGGTGAAACGCGGTTGGCAACCCATCCGGTGAGTGGCGAGTGGCAAGAATCAGAGTATTTGCAAAACCAGTTTTGGTGGGGCGGAGGGGCGAGTCGAGAGTCGTGGCGGCAGATTGAGCAGGATTTGGGGGAACGACCCGAGCTGACTCAGGTGGCGGCCTTGACTTTTGGGCCGGTGCAGACATTTTTGGGGGCAGGGCAGCGGCTACGGGACTGGGCGGTGGCGTCCTGGCTGTGTCATTACTTGGCGGCGGTGATGGTGTATCGCTGGCAGGAGCGAGGTGGGGTGGTGCTGTTGCCGCGTCATCAGGGGGTGGATTTGGTGCAGTGGTTGCGGGATCCCGACTACCCCGGTGGGGAAGGATTTTGGCGGGCAGAGTTGCCGAATGTGTTAACGGGATTACATCCTAGTCAGCCGGAATGGATTGAGAGTCAGCGTCAGGTGATCCGGCAGGAGTGGTCGCGGTTGATTGCAGTCCTTGAAGAGGTGGTGGTGGAGCGTTTTCCGAAGCTGCTGAATGGGATCGGGTGGCGGGTGATTCATCGGGATCATGCCTGCTTGTGGACGGTGTATGCCGAGTCGGAGCCGATGCAGGTTGAGGGGCTGAGTGAGCAGATTGGCGGGTTGCATGGGCAGATTGAGGCACGGAAGTTAGCGCGACAGTGGCAGTATCCCTGGTGGGGGGGGCGAACGAGTCCGACGGCGGGGAGTCTTTCGACTTGGCATCCGGGTCTGAAGCCGCTGGATCAGGGGGGGACGTGGGGAATGCCGGATGAGCAGCTCCAGTCCTGGTGGGAAGGGGTGGCAGACCGCAGTGGTTTGGCGGGCTTGTTTTCTAAAGATGAGCGGCTGAATAGCCTGGAGATGGTGAAGCGGTTGGCATCGGCCCCTGATGTGATGGAGTTGGTTTTGCAGCGGTTGTGGGGGAAGAAACCTCCGGCCTGTCCTTGGGAGCGGTTTCCGGATCAGACGGCGACGGCAGCGGCTTGGATCACGCAGGTGGTGGATCCTGGGGTGTGGAATGAGAAGGTAGAGACGTTTAATGAGCTGATTTTTGAGCGGCAACCGTTGACGGAATGGGGGATCCCTGGGGTGGATGAGGCCGGGGAGAGGTTTGCCCATCCGCGGATTTTGGAGCGGCGAACGGTGCGGGATCAGGCTCCGGATCTACTGGATGAGTGGGAGCAAGAGAAGCTGGCGGGCTGGGAGAGTGTGATCGAGTGGACGGTGGGCTGGCGAGGCGATGGGGATCAAATGGGGCAATGGCTGTCGGGGACTCAGTATCGAGAGCGACAGTTGGCCTGGGAACGCTGGCACGTGGATGAGAGCAAGATCGAGGTCTATCGACTGGGGATCCAACCACCGCTTGTGCCATCCCAGCCCAGACAAATTGAACTGCCTCACGTATTAGACCTGTCGGTGTTGTTTAGCTATTGGAATGAGGTGTTGTATCCGCTGGTGGAAGATCACCATCTGGGACGGGTGGTGTTTGCCGGGGGGGATGATTTTCTGCTGCTGGGGCCGATCACCGAGGCGGTAGCGTTGACCAGCGATCTCTTGAAGCTCTGGCGAGGGCTACCCAATCCGGTGACGGAGCCGTTGGAGCCGGCCTGCGATGGCTGGGTGAGGCGGGGGAGCAAAATCTATCCTGTCCCCGGAGAAAAAATGAATTTTAGCTTGGGGGTAGTGATTGCCCAGCGACGGATCCCCCAATCTCTTTGGCATCGCAACCTCAATCAGGCGTACAAGCAGGCAAAGAAAACAGGGCGTAACCGCGTGTGTGTGCGGGTGCTGTTTAACAGTGGCCAAAGCCTGGAGTGGGTGTGTCCGTGGCCGTTGTGGCTCCTGCTGATGGAGGAGGTGCAGCCGAAGCGGGATCCCAAGCAGACGGAGCTGAATCGCTGGGAGAAGTTGTTGGGGTATGTGGAGAGCACGCGGCTATCCTCGCAGGCGCAGACGGTGCTGGGGGTGGGATCTCTGATTCGGACGTTGTGGGCCAGTGTGGGCATCGATCCGGGGTTGTGGGATGAGGTGTTGGGGTATCGGCGAAGGTTTCAAAAGGAACTGGAGAAGGAACTGGAGAGTTGGGATTGGTGGCTGAGTTGGATCAGCCTACGGGGCTTTTTGGCTCGGCAAGAGCGGGAGCGGCAGCGGTGGATTGAGTTGGTGGGGGGGCGAAGGGATGCCTGAGGCAGCGGTGAACTGGTTGACGTTAACGCCGGCGGGGCCGTTGAGTTTGGGTAATTTGACCCCGGTGGGGCAGAACAGCGGTCAGGTGGGGTGTCGGTGGCCTCCCAATGGGCACCAGTTGGCGGCGTGTTTGGGGTTGCCCAGTTCGGCGCGGTTGTGGGGGCCATTTTGGCATTCGCTCGCCTCGCCCAAATCCTTTTATGTGCCGTTGCCGTTGCCGGTGTATGCCTTGGATGAGGGCAGAAATGAGATTGAGCGAGTATTTCGCCTACGGGAGGTAGAGGGATATTGGCAGCCTCGACCTGAGCATGAAGGGAAGCCGATCAAGGTGGTGGGCGGATCCCATCTCATTTCGGGGGTGGGGCTCCGCAGTCTGTGGCGGGATGGAACGGTGGAAGGGAGGGAGTTGGTGGAGCTGCCCTGGCGGACGCTGACTCTGAGCCACAACAGCCGCCAAGATTACCAAGTCCGGGAGGAGGGGGGCTTTTTTGCGGAGATGACGACGCTGATGGATCCCGGTTGGTCCATTTTGGTGGGGATCCTGGGGGACTATGAGCCGCCGCAGTGGGGCACTCTGGGAGCGGGCGGGATGCCGGTGGCCATTCAAGCGGTGAAGTTGATTGGTTGGGAGTGGCTGGGCGAAGAGTGCAAGGGGGCAACCGGAGGGGTGCTGTTGACCGGGGCATTATGGAGCAAACAAACCTATTCGGTGCCCTGTCCTGAGGGGGTGCGGGCCTATGCCGCTGAAACTGGGGTGCCGTGGCAGTCGTGGAAGAAGGTGAAGGATCGAAAGGATCCAGGGCGGCGGGTGGCGGTGTTGACTCCGGGGGAATGGCTAACTCCGGCAGGGGCGGTGTATTTGTGGCAAGAGGGATCCCCAATCCAGAAGTCGGGACCCATGCCGGATCCCTTTCATCGGGATGCGTTGGGGTATGGCCATATCTGGTTGTTTCGGGATGAGGAAAGGTAACGATGCCCAATGCGTGGTTGGTGTGTTTGTCGCCGGTGCATATTGGCGGGGCAGATAGCGAGAGCCGGGGCAACAATAATCCGGTGTTTCGCTTGCCGGATCGGACGCCTGCCATTCCGGGGAGTTCGTTACGGGGGGCATTGCGGGAGGATGCCGAAGGTAAAGATGCCTATAGGGGCCATGTCAAGAACTGGTTTGGAGGGCCGACAGAGGATATTTCGCCGGGGCGGATCTCGTTGGGGTGGGGCTGGCCGGTGTGGTGGCCGGTGCATGTGTTGGGCTACGGCAATTGGTGGGTGAGTTGTCCGGCTTGGCTCAATCGTTTTCAGCAACTCAATCACGGATCCCCGTTTAACTTTGCCCTGGATCAGGTGTATATGACCCATCCAGAATTGGCAGCGGGATCCAGTCTGTATTTGCGCTGGTTGAGGTTGACCAATATCCAGAAGTGGACAGAGGTGTTACCGGCTCCAGAGGGGGTGGATCCTGATTGTCGGATTGTGGTACCCAACCATTGCATCAATTTGATTGTGGATATGGGGTTGGTGCGGCAGCCGAGGGTAAGTTTGCGGGATGAACCGGATGCCAAGGGCAATTTGGTGGAAAACCTGTTTGCCGTAGAGGGGTATCCGCCGGGGGCAGTGTTTATGTTTAGCTGGACGGTGCGCCAAAAGGTAGAACATCTGGATCAGTGGCAATCCTTTTTGCAGGGGGATCACTCCCTGGGCGGACTGTGGAGCGTTGGTTATGGCAATGTGCGGATTACGAACATTGGGGGTGCATGATGGCGGTCGAACATTACGACTTGGATCGGCGGGTGTTTCATCGCCTCCAAGCAGGGATCCAACATCTGCAGGAGTGGCAGGGAGCCGCCAGTGGCATTGCCGATTATGTGGCCACCTGGGGGCTGGAGCGGTTTTGGTCGATGTCGCGGTCGATGGCTTTGCTGGGGGGAGCGATCCCGGCGGCGGGGCAGGGCAACAATGAACAACGACGCTATTTTGCCTGGGGGGTGGCGCGGATTGTGTTGGCCGAGGTTGCAGGGGCAGAACTAGGGATCCGAAGCGACATGACCACCCATGAGTTTCAGGAGCGGCTAAGGCAGTTGACCTTTAATCAGCAGGTGCTGATGAGTGACCTGTTGATTGCCATTGCCGAGACCATTCAGTTCTGGACGATGCGCCTCAAAGACGCTCAACAGGCGGGTATGAATGCCTGAGCGATCACCTCGGCCAATGCCCTCAAAGGCTGATTCTTTCGTTGACCCGGTCGATGCCGCTCTGGATAAGGGTTTCAGCGATTTTGGATCCCTGTTTTGCGGCCTGGATGGGGTGGTTTTTGGGAGGCGGTCGAAAATGGCCTCTGGATCCCGCTCTGGGCAAGGGATGTAGAATGGAGGGGGTCGCAGACCTTCCCAGAAGGTAAAGGTGTTGAAACTACAATAACCGAGTACCAGTATGTCCCAAACCTCGGTGTCGCAGACCTTCCCAGAAGGTAAAGGTGTTGAAACCCCAAGCCGATGCTGCACTTGAAGCAATGCGCAAAGCGGTCGCAGACCTTCCCAGAAGGTAAAGGTGTTGAAACTACTCAACAATTGGAATTGCTGCTGGGAGATTAAAGGGTCGCAGACCTTCCCAGAAGGTAAAGGTGTTGAAACACGTTCACAGTCCGGTGTTTCGTTGACTAACGAGAAGAGGGTGTCGCAGACCTTCCCAGAAGGTAAAGGTGTTGAAACCGTCTAAGTCACTGAGGTTCTTCGAAAGAACCAGGGCAAGTCGCAGACCTTCCCAGAAGGTAAAGGTGTTGAAACACCGGCGTTCAGCGTAACCTTGGTGGAGTTCCCACGGGGTCGCAGACCTTCCCAGAAGGTAAAGGTGTTGAAACTAGCAGGAGTTACAACTCCAAGGCGTTTCGCAATGTTCAGTCGCAGACCTTCCCAGAAGGTAAAGGTGTTGAAACTCGGGGTTATATGCATAGGGCTCACACCCATATTTGAGGTCGCAGACCTTCCCAGAAGGTAAAGGTGTTGAAACTATTGACTACAGCAGAGGACACCGTTTGGTCATTTTGAGTCGCAGACCTTCCCAGAAGGTAAAGGTGTTGAAACATGATTATGTATTTGGTATAGGTCCATGTGGAACAGGTAGTCGCAGACCTTCCCAGAAGGTAAAGGTGTTGAAACTAAGCGACTTAAAGTGTGTGACATTAATTTTGTCACGGTCGCAGACCTTCCCAGAAGGTAAAGGTGTTGAAACAAAAACCACCCTTGTGGAGGGGGTGGTTTTGGAAAGAAAAGTTGTCGCAGACCTTCCCAGAAGGTAAAGGTGTTGAAACTTTCCCCACATACGTGAGTACAAGCCGTTTCCCGTTGTCGCAGACCTTCCCAGAAGGTAAAGGTGTTGAAACGCGCATAGAGCGCGGAGAAATCAGGGAAGCTCTGGAGTGTCGCAGACCTTCCCAGAAGGTAAAGGTGTTGAAACTTGAGTACCCACAGTTTAATGATTTAGCAGACGAACGTCGCAGACCTTCCCAGAAGGTAAAGGTGTTGAAACGGGAGCGACTATTCAATTTTGGTCACTCCCACTTATTTATGGTCGCAGACCTTCCCAGAAGGTAAAGGTGTTGAAACTGTATAAGGGAGTACACTGTACTTCGCGTGTTGTATGTAGTCGCAGACCTTCCCAGAAGGTAAAGGTGTTGAAACTTCTTTTCTCAGAAGTTTATGGTGGTTGATTACCGCCAGTCGCAGACCTTCCCAGAAGGTAAAGGTGTTGAAACGCTACCAGGTAGCGACCGTCCAGGTTGGCGAATTTGAGTCGCAGACCTTCCCAGAAGGTAAAGGTGTTGAAACTGGGTAGAAAGAACACCCAGGATTATCTCCTGGGTGTGTCGCAGACCTTCCCAGAAGGTAAAGGTGTTGAAACTTGGCCTTGCGGCGCGCAGCCTCGGCGGCTTTGAGGGGGTCGCAGACCTTCCCAGAAGGTAAAGGTGTTGAAACTCGGGCAGCAGGTCCTCGGGGTTTACTGAGACAACATCGAAGTCGCAGACCTTCCCAGAAGGTAAAGGTGTTGAAACAAGCCTATGCCGCAGGGAGGTTTGTAGAAGTCTTGCAGTCGCAGACCTTCCCAGAAGGTAAAGGTGTTGAAACGATGGCTTGGTTGCTGAGGATTTCTTCTTTCGTGAAGTCGCAGACCTTCCCAGAAGGTAAAGGTGTTGAAACACGACATGACTCGCTCCTACTTCGATGAGGACCGAGACGTCGCAGACCTTCCCAGAAGGTAAAGGTGTTGAAACCACAGGACCGTCTGTGATTAAGCGCAGTAGGGCCGAGGAGGTCGCAGACCTTCCCAGAAGGTAAAGGTGTTGAAACTTGATGGGCATACGTAAAAGAATTGTGGTTGTGGTAGTCGCAGACCTTCCCAGAAGGTAAAGGTGTTGAAACAAGTCGTAAAACTGCCTCAGGGCCGCAACTGTCTTGCGGTCGCAGACCTTCCCAGAAGGTAAAGGTGTTGAAACTCGATGTTGTTGTAGACGAAGATGGACTCATTTGGGGGGTCGCAGACCTTCCCAGAAGGTAAAGGTGTTGAAACAATTAGAGTTAGCTAGCGAATTGACTCGAGAATGTCGTCGTCGCAGACCTTCCCAGAAGGTAAAGGTGTTGAAACCCTCCCCCAAACACACCCAGGATTATCTCCTGGGTGTTGTCGCAGACCTTCCCAGAAGGTAAAGGTGTTGAAACCAGACTGCTTCGCGGTAGCGAGGGCTGTCTGCTTGGGCGTCGCAGACCTTCCCAGAAGGTAAAGGTGTTGAAACCCTAGAGCTAGCTCCACTCCCTCACACAAGCTATGAAGTCGCAGACCTTCCCAGAAGGTAAAGGTGTTGAAACTGCCTGATGAAGGCACTCCTTATATTTTTAGAGGCAGGCTGTCGCAGACCTTCCCAGAAGGTAAAGGTGTTGAAACCGAAGAAACAGAATCTGTAAAAGCTTGGAAATTTCTGTCGCAGACCTTCCCAGAAGGTAAAGGTGTTGAAACTTCTAGCTGATTCGAATTTTAGAATTACTTTTACTGATGTCGCAGACCTTCCCAGAAGGTAAAGGTGTTGAAACTCCCATCTTGGGTTGTAGGCGGCTGTACGATCTAACCGTCGCAGACCTTCCCAGAAGGTAAAGGTGTTGAAACGTCTTGTAACCGACCTGTGCCAGTACGGCACAGTTAAGTCGCAGACCTTCCCAGAAGGTAAAGGTGTTGAAACCTCATTCCGTCAGGTGATTCGCTGTAGGTTTCGGTTGTCGCAGACCTTCCCAGAAGGTAAAGGTGTTGAAACTCGGCATTGGCGCACAGATTGTACGCCTCGCCTAAGGTCGCAGACCTTCCCAGAAGGTAAAGGTGTTGAAACCAGTGATTAGCTTCATATTCTTCATGAATTTGCCGCAAGTCGCAGACCTTCCCAGAAGGTAAAGGTGTTGAAACCGTTTGCCCTGCGGCAACTTGGTCCGCAGCCATACGCGCGGTCGCAGACCTTCCCAGAAGGTAAAGGTGTTGAAACTATCCCACCTTCTGCTTAGATCCTAGAGCGTACTTAAGTCGCAGACCTTCCCAGAAGGTAAAGGTGTTGAAACTGTACCGAACTTGCTCTATCTAGAGCTTGGTAATAGGAAAGTCGCAGACCTTCCCAGAAGGTAAAGGTGTTGAAACATGCAGATCCGCCGGTACAGATCCGCAATAGCGCTCCTTTCGGGTCGCAGACCTTCCCAGAAGGTAAAGGTGTTGAAACTGGAGCTTTTCCCAGGTGAGACTGACTTGCCCTGGGTTGTCGCAGACCTTCCCAGAAGGTAAAGGTGTTGAAACACGAATGCCCCCATCACGTAGTAATGGGGGTGGTAAAGGTAGTCGCAGACCTTCCCAGAAGGTAAAGGTGTTGAAACGCTTTTACGTGTTCTGCAAACTTTGATGCAAGCAGAGGTCGCAGACCTTCCCAGAAGGTAAAGGTGTTGAAACGACCATCCGCAGTGCCTCGCGGATGGTGACTTCATTGTCGCAGACCTTCCCAGAAGGTAAAGGTGTTGAAACTTGATAGCTGGACCTCGAAGTTTGGGTGAGTATTCCTTATGGTCGCAGACCTTCCCAGAAGGTAAAGGTGTTGAAACACGAAGCCGTTCGCCACTTGCAACGTGTAGGAGTTGCCGGTCGCGGACCTTCTCAGAAGGTGAGGGGGCTAAAATGCCCTATGAATTCTAAAAGTCCTCTCGTAGGTTGTCTCAGATTAAAACAATGGAGGATCCTAAACAATGCGCAAACTTTTACCTGCTGAACGTCCCCGCTGGTATGGACTGAAAGAAGATCCCAAACATGTCGATAAAGAATGCGGCTATACCCCCCAAACCTCCGACATTACCGACAGTCGGGCTAATAGAGATATTACGGAAGCCTGGAATGGAAAGCCCTGCTTTGCCCTCAACAAAACTAAAGATCCACGCACAATATCCATCGGCGATCTCAAGCTGATCAGCCCCCTACAAATCGGCGGGGGTAGCTTTCCTGAAGGTGGGATCCTTCCAGCCCAAGCAGCCGGAATACCCTGGATCCCTGGCTCAAGTGTGAGAGGATCCTTGTTGCACTATTTGCGGAAACATTGGGACAGGATCCCGGCGAATGAGCAAGCCTTTTGGCGGACGCTACTGAATGAGAATCAAACCGCTTGGCTACCCAGAAAGATCCGGTTTGAGAATCTCTTTTTGGAGAAATCTAACCTCAAGCCTTATCCACTTAACCCTCAGCAACCTTGGCAAGTTTTTAATCAAAGGGATCCAAAGTTGGGCGTACAATGGCAGATCCCTGCCGGAGAAGGCATGAATGCTCCCAAATATGCTCTCAACATCACCCTTAAAGAGATCCCGACCGAAGAGCAGAAAAGCTGGGTTACTCAGCGGATGAAGGAAATGTTGCGCCATCAAGGGCTAGGACGTGGGATCCATGCAGGATTTGGACGGATAGCAGAACGGATCCCTGTGGGGCAATGGACGATAGAGTTACAGGGGATGAAGCCCTGTGTGCAGCAGCATAAAGTTGAGAGCGGTCAGGTGACGCAACAAGGGCAATATCGTTGGAGTCCGCAAGTTTTACGGGCCAATCTGCGGGGATGGTTTACTCGTTTGGCCTTGCCTTTGTTGGGAATACAGAACACTGAAAGGCTAACTAACAAAATCTTTGGCGGTTTGGGTTGTCCTGCCGATTTGGTGCTGTGTAGCTACAAAGCCTCGGATCCATTGCCTGCTCTCAGTATTGAGGATGGGTTGGCCAATGGCTACGCCAATATACCTGCCCGTGACGCCCATGAAACCTGGGGGATCCAAGTTGAATGCAATGAGCCATTTCAGCCCTTGATTGGCGATCTGCTGAACCTGGCCCAACAACTGGGCGGACTTGGCCCTGGCTGGAGAAGACCCCCGCATCAACTCACCAGCTTCCGAGGCTTTCGGGGCAGCCAATTTACCCTCAGAAATGTCAAGCCCTTGCCATTGGCTCCGTTGATCGACAGCCTCAAGGTTCAGATCAGAAGTTTGGCCGGACAATATGGGATCCCGGTTTTAAGTCAGCCTTATCTGGGGACGGGGTGTATCTTCAGCATTTGGGAATCAGAGGATCGCAAGGCTTGGATGGAGATTGTACATGGGGTGTGTAGTACCAAGACCAACCCTCGACCGGATTGGTGTGGCAGCTCAGAGCATCGACCCTCTGGGTATTCTGTTAGGGAACTCAAGGATCGGTGTCGGATTACAGTGCTGGATCCCGATGTGGTGCCAACCTTGAAAGACATAGGGTTTCAACAGGTCTGGAGCGCTTGATCACGGCCCAGGATCCAGGCGATAAGGGGGGGATCCCTGTGGTCAAGATAATACCGGACGGTTTGGGTCAGGTCGATCTCCAAGATGCTGGTGATCATCCTGTGCATGAGCTCCAGATGGATCCGGTCGTCCTAGGTAAGCAGAGCATACCTGCCATGGAGGCTGTTGTTGAGAGCGGCCAAGGCTGTTTGGGTGGCAGTAGCCATTCAAAGGGAGGCTTGAGGCAGGCATCCCACAGCAAGCGGAGTCGGGCCTCGGTGATGTGGAGAGGAGAATATGTTTTTGAAGGGATCCCTTTCAGCTCTCTCCCTCTGTTTTTTTCCGCGAGCGAGTTGAGGTCGCTTTCTTCGCGCCAGCGGATGCCGCAGATCTCTTGGATGATTTCTTCAGAGTAGGGGGCAACGCTGTAGGAGTTACGAAAAATACTTCCGATAGGGCATCCAGTTTTTTGCCTCGCGTAATTTTGCACCCAAGCTTGGTTATGGGGGTTAAGTCCTGCCACCAACTTCTATCCGCCTCTGCAATCCGGGCAGCTGCAATGGTTACATCGACTCCCTTGAGGGGACTGCTGGGTTGCTCGGCTAGGTATCTTAGCGCAGCCAAGATAGTCTCTCTCGATGTATTGGTCAAATTTACCTTCGGAACAATTTCTTTGGCGAGAATCTGGGCCTGCTTAACCTGCTCTGGATCAGGATCGACAACGATACACCATAGCCTTTCCAGTCCCGCTTCTTGAGCAACTGCATAGACAAAATGGTTACCAATGGCCTTGTACTGATAGTCGCCAGCCTCGACCACCAGCAGAGGAACCCAGTTGTGTCCTCCTGTCGCCCTTAGCTGATCTGCGGCTGCGGCAACAAGGAAGGAGGGAGCAGAAAACCCATCGGCGGGCGTAATGCTCTCAAGGGGTAAGTTAACCAACCTACCTAGATCTGAAAACTCACTCATCGATAAAGTACTCACGGGCAAGACTCTGGTAGTATTCTAAAACTCTCCGATTAAAGACGGCAGGCCTTCGATCAAAGCTTGCAGAGGATATCACTGCATAGTCAGGTATCCTAAAAATGCTTTTGTTTTCATTACCTCTCTTAAAATGCGGCCAGAAATATGGAAGTAGGTTCATGCTTCTCTCTTGGCTGACAATTTTTTCTATCTCATCATTTGCTCGTTTAATAGTGTTTTCGCTTTCTGAGGGGACGCCATTGAAAAAGATAGGCAAAGTCCTGGGGCCACCATCCTGTCGTGACCTAGCAGTTTCTGGAACAAATCTGGTGATTACTCTAGCAGCATTATTCAGGGAAGACAGATCGTCGGGGCGGGTAGGTATCAAAATAACATCGGCAGCAAAAACACCACTCTGGCTGAAGTAAAGCCATTGAGTTGGGCAGTCAATTAGGATGTAATCATACTCATTGCGAAGAGGGGCAATCAGATCGCGAAGGCGCCGAGTTCCCTTCTGGATATATGCTACCGCCTGGCTATCAGTTAACGTTTCCAGTTCAGGGTCTCTTGGGATGATGTCAAAGATGGAAACTATACTCTGTTTGCCTTGTCTAACCGTCTTGAGTCTGTATGTTTGGACAACGGAATGAACATCTATTTTGGGATCCTTTAAGCACTGCGTCAGTGTAATTTTTCCAGTAGTAACTCCCAAGCTTCTTGTCAGATCTCCTTGGGAATCAAAGTCAACAACTAAGACTTTCTTTCTCTTTGTTGCTAGTGCTGCTGCAAGGTTAATAACTGTTGTTGTTTTGCCTACGCCCCCTTTATTGTTATACACGCATACAGTCAGAGCGCGCTCATAGTTTTCTATCTTGTCTCGCAAGTTACGCACTATGCTCTCAATGTTATCTGAGCTAATATCAAGGTTTGCTGTAGCGGGGTGAACGACTTTTCCGTGCTTCCTCCAAAGCTGGATGTTATTTGCATTGGTGATAATTCCCCATTTTGCAGATTTGCAGTCCTTGGCAAGCAAGTAACTTTCTATCTGACAAACTGCATCTCTATAGCAAGATCCTTCTCTGAGATTAACTGCTCTAGATTTTGCCTCCAAAAGCAAGTAGGGATTCTTCGGGGATCTAAAGAAAATATCTTCAGGATCTCCGTTCTTTCTTGCTGCGAGATCGACCTGGCCGCAACCTGTCTCGAATTCTTCTCTAATTTCCGAGTCGTCAAAGCCAAGCGCCTGCAGGAGAGGAGAAGCAAAGTGTTGGACAACAACTCGCTCTACCCTCTCGGTGGGAGACATCCTCTCAAGCTTCTCTCGGAGATATCTAGCCGCAGTCATAGGAAAAAATAAGGTGGACAATGCTAACCAAGCTAAAAGCTCGCCCTCAGCATAGCAGTTGCTTGGCTCGTTCTGACAGTGCCTGAGCTGTCAGGCCGTTGTAGTCCATCAATTCGGCGGGGGTGGCGGTGGTTTCGCCGCGTTTCCAGGCAAAAATGTCGCGCGGGCCAGTGTAGCGCAATGTCAGAGGCTCCAACATCAGGCTGGCCCCGCCTGTTACCCCAATGAGGGCCTCGCCGGCAAACCAAGCGGCAAATTCTTGGTCGGACATGAATTCCCCATCTGGCTGAGCACAGGTGGACCAAGCCACGTCGCCGGGGCGATACAGACGGCGGGGGTTAATCACCGAGACGATTTTGCAGCCGATCCCTTGGGCTTGGAGCTGCTCAGCCGCCTCGAACACGGGCAGGAGAACCATATCCCCCACCACGGCAAAGACGACGGTTCGGGATCCGGGAAACTCCTGAAGGACGGTGCAGCCTTGCTCTACTGCTTGGCGAGCTTGTTCGAGGGTGGTGCGGATGGGTAGGGGAGTTTTGCTGGCGATGATAGGGATCCCTTTGTTGCAGGTGGATAGGGCCCATTCGTAGGCAGCTTGGGCACAGTTGGCATCGGGCGGGAAGAGGGGGAAGACGTTGCCGTTGCGCATCATGGCTGCCAGGTAGGCCTCAATTTCCGGGCGTTGGTGGGTCCAGCCGTTACGCCCCTGTTCCAGAGCGCCGGCAGTGAAGAGGGCAATGGCCGAGGGGGTGGGCCGGCGCAGCTCCGCCATGGCTTGGGTTACCGTCTGCCAGATGGGTAGGCCGTTGACGGCAAAGGACTCGTAGGAGCACCACAGGGAGCGTCCGCCGAAGAGGGCTAGGCCCGCCGTTAGCCCCGCGCAGGCATCTTCGCTCAGGGGTTCGTAGACCTGGCCTTGGGGCTGTTGGTTGTATAAGGGATCCACCGTGGGGTGAATCACCTTGAGACCTTGGTTCACATTGGCAATGCCGGAAGCTTCGTTGCCGTCGGCATTGGCCACCAAAAAGTCGGGATCCTTCTGCCCCACCTGCACCACGAGGGATCCGATGGCCGTGGTGGAAACCTGCTTGTCCCCTAGGGGAAACTCCGTTAGGTTTAGGGATCCCAAAGGCGGCAAAGGCCGAACGAACTCTGTAACCGCCACCTTGGTGGCTGGCCCCCCGGCGGCCCGTTGGCAGTTTTGTCGCACCAGGGCCCAAGCTGCCGGATGTAAGGCCCGCGCCCGCAGAGCCGCCACAATGTCCGGGTGATCCAGGGTGTGGTGGCCGTAGAGGTTGTGGGACTTGGATCCCTTGGCATGTACCCCAGCCCCCTTCAGTTGCTTGAGGATGAAAACCGTTAATTGTCCGCTCAGGGCTGATTGGATGGCTCGCTCCATTTCGATCAGCACCCTTTGGGCAAAGGCAAGGCGGGCTTCTAGGGAAAACTGAGTGCTATCGACATAGGGGCCGGGCTGCTGGGCATCGTCGAAGTCTTTGGCATCCACCAACACCACTTCCTCAAAGCCGTTGCCCCGCCAATACTCGGCCATCTGGGCGTTGCTGGCGGTGGAGATCATGCTGTGGTGCTCTTGGCTGTAGCCATTCCAAACCAGCACCGGCAGGAAGTTGGTGCGCTGCGGGAAAGCCGTGTGGAAGTGAATCATGGAGCTCATCACATAGGGCTCTCCCAGGCCGCCATCCCCAATCGTGACCGGGAAGAGGCGATCCGGGTAGAGTAATGCCCCCGCCATGGCAAAGTGCTGCCCCTGCCCCAGCGGCCCAGCCGGCGCCAGCAGCCCGGGAATGTAGCCAGAGAGGTGACCCAACAGCCCTTCCCGCTCTCGAAAACGGGCCCGCAGGTCGGCGACGGTGTGGATGCCCATCTCGGCCAGGGATCCATCCAAGAACATGGCCGCGTAAAAGCCCGGCGCGTGGTGCCCGACTTCGGTGGGGATGTTCTTCTGGCCCAGGTACACCAGAGCGGCATAGGCTTCTGCTTGGCTGGCAAATCCGCCCGGATGGCCTGAGGCTTTGCTGGCGGTCATTTGCAGGGTGAGGTAGCGCAAGGCATCGGCATAGAGCAAGGTTTGGTAGGCGGCCATACGACTGCCGGGATCCCTCAGCTTCCCGGTGCCGGCATCCACTGCAGGGGCCTGGCCCAGGCGGTCAAATTCCGGCCAAGGATCCCCGAAGTACTGGATCCCTTCGCAAAAGGCGGGGACTTGGGCAGTTGCCTCCTGAGCCAGTGTCATCGGTTCAGCCTCACGCTTGTTGGGTTATTCACACTCACTGTAAACCCGATAACGCTTTTTGGATGTTCTGAGCAGAACTCGTCCAGCCGACGATGCCCCCTTGCGCCCGGATCATCTCCAGGGTGGCTTGCTTGAACTCTGGGAAGTAGCTGGCGGTGCAATCTTCCACCAGCAGGCACTCATAGCCGCGGTCATTGGCCTCGCGCATTGTGGTTTGCACGCAGACTTCTGTGGTTACCCCGGTGAACAGCAGGTGGGTGATGCCGCGCTTTTGCAAGATTGCTTGCAGCTCGGTGGCGTAGAAAGCCCCCTTGCCGGGTTTGGGAATGACGATCTCTCCCGCAATCGGGGCAAGCTCAGGGATGATGGCGTTGCCCGGCTCTCCCCGAATCAAAATCCGCCCCATAGGGCCTTCGTCCCCAATGGTCAGGGATCCCTTGCCGCGTTTGCGCTTGCTGGGCGGGCAATCGGAGAGATCTGGCTGATGACCCTCTAGGGTATGAATGACGGTTAAGCCCTTTTGACGAAAAAAGTCCAGCAGCCCCTTCAGGGTGGGCACAATGGATCCCAGTTGGGTGACATCGTTGCCCAACATTTCCCCAAAGCCGCCCGGCTCCAGGAAATCTCGCTGCATATCGATGATCACCAGGGCCAACTGAGACAGGCCGGGAACTTCATACTCGTAGGGCAGGGCTGGGATCCGAACCATAGAGCATGACTCTAGTCAATAATAAGCTCAACTATACTGAAAATAATGTATAATATGTTCAGTACGGATTACTACCAGTTGATCTTTCTGTTTACTTTCGAGTCTGCCAACATGGTAGCCAAAGCAAAGCAGAAAATTGGTAGTAAGACGACACGGAAACTGCGCTTTGGGTATTCTACTCAAAGCTTTGCGGGATACCGCCATTCTGTTTGGACTCCGTCCCGCTAACGCGAATGGAAACAAACAGAATGCTATCGCTGCATAGTTGAACAGTGATGTTCAGCAGTGTTCAGCGTAAATGTATCAGACCCCCAGTTGGGATCAATGCTGGGGCGGGGATCCTGCCTCGGCCAGGCCGATTTCCCTCAACCGCTGGGCCAAGTATTCTCCGGCAGTCAGGGAAGGAAACCGAGGGATCCCGCCGGTGCGGGCCACACAAGTCGGCAAGGGTGTGAGATCCACTTCTGCACGCGGATGCACAAAGAAGGGAATGGAAAAGCGGCGCTCTTGGGGGTTGTCGGGGTTGGTCACCCGATGGGTGGTGCTGCGCAGCAGGCCATTGGTGAGGTTTTGCAGCATATCCCCAGCATCGACAATGATCTGACCGGGCAGGGCCGAAATGGGCAGCCAAGATCCATCTCGTTGCAGAAGTTCTAGCCCTGGTGCGGTGGCTTCACACAAGAGCGTAATCAAGTTGATGTCTTCATGGGCTGCAGCTCGTAAACTCTGGGGAGGGGCTTCAGCAGGGATCGGCGGATAATGAATCACCCGCAAGAGATTGGCTCCTCCTTCCGCCGCTTTGGGCAAGTATTCGGCAGGCTCCCCCAGATACAGAGAGACCGCCTGCAACAGGCCCTGGGCACAGGTTTCCAATTGGGCGAACAGCTCTAGCATCACCCTGCGAAATTGGGGCACCTCCCGAGGCCAGATGTTGGCAGGAAGGTGGGGATCCCCTTCGCGCCCGATGTGCCAAAACTCTTTCATGTCAGGATAGGGATGATCTTTGGCGTGTTCTTTGCCAAAGGGGGTGTACCCTCGTTGCCCCAGCAGCGCCGGATCCTCATAGGCTCTCTTGGTTGGCTCTGGCAAAAGAAAAACGGCTTCTGCGGCTTCATAGGCTTCCCGGATCAATTCCGGCGATAGGCCATGGTTAACCAAGGCAAAAAAGCCAATCTGTTGCAGCGCTTCCCCCACCTGGCGGACAAACTGCTCCCGCTCACCTGACGTTCCGTTTTGAAAGGCGGCAAAATCGACAACCGGCAGAGTCTGGCGTTGGGGAGTGGTTACCACGGCAAAAGTCGTCTCCGGCGAAGAGTCAACGCTATTTCTAGGCAGCGGGCTTGGTGTCCTATGCTATCCTTCCTAGGGGGACAAGGGGAGAGGTTTGAACCGAAGATGATCTGTTCGGGGCCCATCTGCGATATCTAGAGTCTAAAGCCGCTCGGCTATTCACCTTCCCACAAGATGTAGGTAAAACCCTGCCAAACCTCTGTTGCCTTTGCCTGGAGATTGCACCTTAGTAGTGATTAGTAGTGACCTGTGCCCTTTTCGGGAAGGCTGTGATAGAGTCGATAAAAGCAAAGTTATGACTGGGTTTTCCCCAAGAGCAGTCTGAGCGCTGGGTAGGCGAAATGGAGGGAGTTGTTCTGTTGTTGCAGTGGCTTAACTTGGTAAGGCAGGGCAGGCTACTTCTTCCCTCTTTAGCCGATTAAAGTTTTTGTGAAGTTAGGGATTAAGTTGGGGTCTCTGTTGCTTGTCAGCTATAACCGCGCCTAGAATTGCCGAGGACTGATGTTTTCGGAGATAGTTTGCAGACACTGTTGATGTTGCTTTCCTTTTGCCTACTCTCAATCTGTTGACCTTTCGAGACCGACTGCTCTATGACAGACACTCATCCCTGTGCCCCCTGTATTGTGAATACGGGAACTCTGGTCAATAAGCGGGATATTTACCGACTCCTATCCGATTTGGCCCGTGTTCGCTACTTCGATATTGTCGATGGCTCAGTGCGGAAGCAAGGGGAAGGCTGCGTGGTGGATGTTTTTCAGGATCCCACTGCTGCCACACTGGTGGTAAACCGTAGCCTCTACTTAAATGTGAACAGCTTTGACTATGCCTGTCTGCGGGATCCCGCTTCCGAAGAAGAGATTGCCAACCTGGGCAAGGAGCAGCCGGGCGTGGTTATCGACTTGGTTCAGGACGGACGTATTCTGCGCTTGGTTCCCCTGGTGGAGCCGCGTTCGGATCCCGAGGAGCTCTTGGGGGATAACCAGGCGCTGCGGGCAGCGGTGGATGTTTTGGCTGCGGGCTGGGGCATAGAAGAGGAAAACTCTTCCGACTCCTCAGATTGAGAGATCCTGACCTGAAAATATAGACCTCCAAACCCATCTCTTCCTGGCCTTGAAGTTGACCGGTGCGGTGTGACGCAAATCATGCTCGGGAGGATGGTTGCAGCCGGTATGATCCACTTGGGTCATGGAGCTTTTTGGGAGGTGGTGTGAATTCAAGGCAGCGACTGCTTTTGGGCAGAGTGTGGGGCCTGCGCCTGCTTGGATCCCTGGTGGCTGTGCTTCTGGTACTGGCGCTCAAGGCCTGCGGGGGAAGTGGTAGCTCCTCTTCTGTAGGTGTCATTCCCACTCCCATTCCAACCGTCATTCCCACCTCTACTCCAACTGTCGTTCTCACCTCTACTCCGACTGTCATTCCTGCCCCTTTGCCCTCGCCAACGACTGCGCCTGCTTCCCAGTTCACCATTGACGTTCGCTTTCCCGACAACAGTCTCACCCCCACCCAGCAGTCGATCGTCCGCAATGCCGCTCTGCGCTGGCAACAGATCATCGTTGGTGACCAGCCGGATCTGCCCCCCACCACCATTCGGGCCGACGAATGCGATCGAGGGTTTCCCAGCACGCCACTCAATTTCCCCATCGACGATCTGCTGGTGGAGGTGCGGGCCAGAAACCTCGGCGACGAGCGAATTTTGGGGGGAGCTGCTCCCTGTTTTGTGCGGGCCTCTAACGGTCTGCCTTTTTACTCCGTAGTTCTGTTCAACAGTCAAAATCTATCTGCCCTGGAAGAACGAGGGGATCTGCCCATTACCGCCCTGCACGAGTTGGGCCATGCCTTGGGCTTTTTGCCCATCGTCTGGGATCCCAAGGGGCTAACGGTGGGCTTGGTGAGGCGGGATCAGCCTACGCCCCCTGGCTACGATCCCCGCTTCATCGGCCCCAGGGCGGTCAGCGCCTTCGCCACGCTGGGAGGAAACGCGCCCTCTGTTCCTTTAGAAAACGAGTTTGGGGAGGGATCCCGAGATTCCCATTGGCGGGAGAATGTCTTGGGCCGCGAGCTGATGACCAGCCGCATCGACCGGGGGGTAGCCAACCCCTTAAGCATTCTCACCGTCGAAGCAATGGCAGATATCGGCTATGAGGTGAATCCGGCAGCGGCGGATGGCTTTGCTTTGGGGCGCGGCAGGGGGGTCTCTCAACCTTTGGAGCTGCAAGAGCTGGAGTTGACCCTACCCCTACAGCGATTTGACGCCGAGGGCAGGCGGGTGGGGGATCCCTGAGAAAAAGAGCATATTTACTCATGGCCAAGAGGCTACCTTTTAACAATAATGAAGGTCGAGTTGTATAACTTCACAACATCGACATAACATCGACAAGTTCTCAACATCGACAAGTTCTCACCTCATCTCTTTGCAATTAGCTATGGGTATCCTCAAGAAGCTTTTCGGCGGCCTGTTCTCCTTTTTCGGCATTCTCTTCGGCGGCTTGGTGGATTTTGTTACCGGGCCTTTTCGTTCTGCACCAGCTTCTCCCAGCTCTGCTCCTGCGGCTACAGCTGCCCCTGCCAACAAGCCCAAGGTGGTGGTGGAGAAGCCTTTTGTGCCCAATGAGATCTCGGCTCCGCGTCCTAACCGTCGCCCTGGCCCGGCTTTGGATGTGTTCCGGGCTATGGTTCAGGAGATCCCTTCGGCGCGGGCTTAGTCTGCCCATCTTCGGGAGCAGCTCGTAAGATGGAGGTGACACCGCTGGAGACTGCTCTCTATGTCCGATCTCTCTTTCTCAGAACAAGAACGGCTGAAACAGCTTGAGCGTGAACTGGAGCAGGCGGCGGCGGCCTCTGGGGAGTCGGGAACATCCGTTGCGTCTCAGGGGAAAAGTGCCGTCCGAGCTTGGGTTGAGACTTGGGGGCGTCCACTGGTGACGGTCTTCGCCATTCTGGGCTGTATTCTTCTGGTCGGGCTGTTCTTCCGGGTTTTCGGCACCGTTCTCAGGTGGGCAGTGGTGGCGGGGCTGGGCTATCTGCTCTATGCCTGGGTGGTGGCACCGCGGCTGGGCCTTCCCACCGGAGCTAAGTCGAAGCCAGAGGACAGCAATCTCGACAGCTTTTGATGCCTAGGGATCCCTGGCGAGCCTATGTTTACTTGGCGGCGGCCATCTTGGGCTGGGCCACGGCTGCCAGCGCTTTTAAGTTTGGGTTGCGGTACCTGTCGCCGACGGTTTTGCTGATTTTTTCGGCCTTTAGCTCTTGCCTGATCCTGGGGATCGTTTTGGTGGTTACAGGGCGGGCGAGGTTGATCGGCAGGCAGAAGGGATCCCAAATCCGCCTGTCGGCCCTTCAGGGGCTGCTCAACCCCTTCGGCTACTATGGGGTGTTGTTCCAGGCTTATGACCGTCTGTCGGCTCAGGCGGCGATGGCTCTGAATTACACTTGGCCGCTGGTGCTGGCTCTTCTGGCGGTGCCGCTGCTGGGAGAGCGCTTCCGTTGGCGGCTGGTGTTGGCCTTGGGGGTGAGCCTGCTGGGGGTGGTGCTGGTGGCTACGGGGGGATCCTGGGGCACCTTGCAGGTGGAGGATCCCTGGGGGGTGCTGCTGGCGGTGGGCAGCTCTGGACTCTGGGCGCTCTATTGGCTACTCAATGTGCGGGATGGGCGAGATGCGGTGCTGAAACTATTCATGGGGTTTCTCTTTGGCAGCCTCTACGGTCTGCTGCTGCTGCCGTTGCAGGAGGTCTCTTGGAGCCTTGCCGGGCTGGGTTGGGCGGCTTACATTGGTCTGGCGGAGATGGGCTTAACTTTTGTGTTTTGGCTGCGGGCTTTGGAGTTGGCGGGCCACCGGGGATCCCTGGCCAACTGGGTGTATGTGACGCCCTTTTTGTCGTTGGGGTTGATTGCGGTGCTGTTGGGCGAGACGATTGCGCTGGGATCTGTGGTGGGCCTGGGCTTGATCTTGGCGAGTAACCTGTGGGGATCCCATAGGGAAAAGCCCCCCGCGGATCCTGTTCTGTCCTGAGGCGGTTGCGTTCGCGCCAGCGGGACGGAGTCCTATCGCGTTAGCGGGACGGAGTCCTATCGCGTTAGCGGTGCAGAGCATGCCTCTAACCCCCAAAACCCTGAACTTTGCTGAATTTACTGAGCTTTAGGCGGTTTGGCAAAAGTCATTGAGAGGGATATAGTAGACCAAGTTTCCCCCTGATCCTTGAGTCCACCGCAACGGTTGCCGGGAAGTGAAGGGGGAAAGCGCTCGGGGGGTATTCCTCAGGGCTTTGCGGGATACCGCCTTCCTGCTCAGAGATAGGCAGGATGCGATCGCTTCTTTCCTGAACCATGTTCAGGAGAGTTCAGCGTGAATGTATCAGCACAATGAATCCCGTTCCTCTCTATGTGGCGGCAACAGCTCACGGGTTTGGGCACGTTACCCGTCTGGCGGCGGTCGTGAATGCTTTGCTGCGGCGGGATCCCCATGTTCTGCCCATCTTTGTTACGCCGGCTCCCCGCTGGCTCCTGGAGCGTTACGTGGAGGGGAAGTTTCTCCATCGGCCGCGGGCGTTGGATGTGGGGGTGGTGCAGCCGGATGGGCTGCAAGCGGATCTGCCGGCTACGTTGGCTGCCCTCAAGGCGTTTAAAGCCAGCGCTGCGGAGCTTGTTCGAGAAGAAGCGGATTTCATTCGAGCCCAGGGGGTGCCTTTGGTGTTGGCGGATGTGCCGCCCATTGCTGCGGCGATTGCCCAGGCTGCCGGGATCCCTTGCTGGATGGCCAGTAATTTTGGCTGGGATTTCATCTATCAGGAGTATGGCCCGGAGTTTCAACCGTTTGTGGCCTGGATCCAGGAGCTCTACGGGCAGTGCGACCTTCTATTTCGCCTGCCCTTTAGCGAGAGCATGGTCGCGTCAGCGGTGCGGAGCACTAGCGCCTTCCCGCGTCAGCAGGAGGTGGGGCTGACGGGATCGGATCCCCGCTACCCACCAGAAGAGGTCGCCGCCCAGTTGGGGTTACACCCGGATCAACCCAGGGCTTTGTTCACCTTTGGCGGGCTGGGGGTGCAGGGGTTTCCTTACGAGCGGCTCCAAGATTTTCCCGACTGGCAGTTTCTCACCTTTGATCCGGAAGCTCCCCCCTTGCCCAACTTGCGGGTTTTGGATGGGCGGGTGTGGCGACCGGTGGATGTGATGCCCCTCTGCCGCTGGGTGGTGTCCAAGCCGGGCTATGGCACTTTGGCGGAGGCCCTGCGCAGCCGCACACCTATGGCCTGTGTTACCCGCTCTGGGTTTGCTGAGTCACCGTTGCTGGTTGAGGGTTTGCGGCGCTATGGCTGGCATCGCATTCTCTCGCCAGAGGAGTTTTTTCAAGGATCCTGGGACTTTTTGCGGGATCCCGCCCACCCACCCCAGAGGCCGGATGGATTGGATCTGCAGGGGAATGAAACCCTGGCTGCTGCCTTAGAGGCATTCCTGCGGGGGAGGGATCGCGGGTAGGATAGGGGGCAGCTTTCTGCAGCGGATCCCTTCACGGTAGCGGTGTGGAGCCCTATGGCCAGCAGCTCGACAGAATCTCTGCGGCAACTGTACGAAGAACTGCCCTACCCCAATGTTTCCATTGAGGCCTCGGGCCGCAACGCCATTGACGGGTTGTACCGCCTAAGTTTGACCACCGCCCAATACGCCCGCACCCGCGCCATTGTGCCCAGCGAAGGCGCTCTCATTTTGAATGCTGGCTGCGGCTCGGGCTGGGAAACGTTGATCTTGGCGGAGGCCAATCCGGGGGCGCGGCTGGTGGTGTGCGACCTGTCAGCAGAATCGGTACGGGTGACGGAGCGACGCTTGCGCTACCACGGCTTCGGGGAGGTGGAGCTCCATGTTCTCAACCTATTGGACATCGAACAGTTGGGGCTGGAATTTGATTTCATCAGCCTTAACGATGTGCTCTATCTGCTGGACGATCCGGTGGCGGGGCTAAAAGCCCTCAAGCGGGTTCTCAAACCTGACGGGATCCTGCGGGCCAACCTGCACCACGCCTACCAGCGGGAGGTGATCTTTCGCCTACAAGAGGCGTTTCGGCTGCTGGGGCTGTTTGATCTACCCACTCCTGAGGCCTGTCAGCGGGTACGGGAATTCATGGCCAGTTTGGCCTCGGACGAAATGCGGGCAGCCCTGCGCTGGAACCCTGAGATCTACAAAGACGACACCAACATCCGGGCCAACTACCTCTTGCCAGGAGACAAGGGCTTCCTGATCCCCGACCTGATGCGCATGCTCGAGGAAGCTGAGCTGGGCCTGGTTTGTCTGGTGGACTATGCCGACTGGGATCCGGCGCTTTTGTTCAAGGAGAGGGCCATGCCCCCCTGGTTGCAAGCTGAGTTGGACAAGCTCTCGCCTGCCGACCAGAATCACTTTTATGAGCTGATCTACCCCAACCATCGCCTCATTGACTTTTGGGCGGAACACCCCGGCTCTTCCTTGGTCTTGCCCTGGAGCGACGCCGATTGGCTGGGGGGCAGAGTGCAGCTTAACCCCATCCTGACCGACAACGTCGAATTTCGCCAAAACTTTGCCAAAGCTCACGAGAAAAAGCTGGAGTTTGCCATGAATTGGCCGGGATCCAGCTATGGGCGCCTGACCATCTCAGCCCCTCAGATGGCTTGGTTGGGATCCCTGTTGCAGGGGCCAACGGCAGTGAAAGCCTTGATTGAGCAGGCAGCTCAGGTCAACACGTTAGAGCCGGAAGCGGCCCAGGAGGAGGTGCTCACCTACCTGGCAGGGCTGGAGTCGTTTTTGTTTGTGATGTTGGATCCTGCACCCGTTCCAGGAGAAGGAGTTTTTCCAATCGCTTGAGATCCCCGAGCCTTTCTCCCAAGGGTAGAGGGAAGCCAATGGGCCGGTTCACGGCAACTTGGAACGACTATTGAGGGATTGAGGCTCTGCCGGGCTGCAAGAACGGTCTTGGGCAGATGTCAGATGGGGAGGGATCCCTCTCTAGCGATCCACCAGGCGCAGCTCGAAGGTGAGGATGTTGGCAGCCAAAATCTCCAAAGCCCCGCCCTCGATAAGGTCGCGAGTGAGGGCAGCCCCGGAGCCACTTTGTTGGATCAATTCGCGGCTGCGGCGCACCGTCTCCTGTCGCTGGGGGTCGTCCACAACCACCTGCCGCTGATTGGACAGGCTGAGGCGATAGAAATTGGGCAGATCCCCCCGGGTGGCATCAATGGCCAGATTGGTCTCTTCAGGGGCTACGCGGAAGGGGGCACGGGCGGTGAGCAGAGCCACCTGGATATCTTGGTCTCGCCCATCAAGGCCCTGCAGCTCGGATATATCGATCTGGAAATTGAGGGTATCGCGGTCACGGGTAAGGCGATTAACCCGTACCTGGTTAAAGCCAACGGCAAACTCTCGTTCCGGCTCTCCAAACCGCTGGATGGTGGCCTGCAAGACCGACTCTTCGTTGAGGGGGGTAACCCGAATGAGGTAATCCCAGTCCCGCACAAAGGTGTACTCGTTGGGCCCCACACGGACGTTGGGATCCACCAAGTTGGCGGTGGGGCCAGGGCTGCCGGCCCGGCTGAGAGCTACCATGTACCAGTAGTTGGGGCTGATGGGCAAGCCCAGGGTCATGCGTACTTCCAACACTGGCCGCGCCCAAGCGGCAACAGCTGTGAGGGCCGTTATGGCCATGGCTCCCAAGCAACTCCACAGCCAGCGCTGAGGAGGAAAATTAAGCTGCGGCGGGCAAGAGCAAGTGATGGCTGGGGTTCTCATTCAAGCCTCTTCAACTCTCCGGCAGGTGGCGGCAGCCTGAACTCCTTTCCTGCTCGCTCTGGAACAGTCTAGCCAGGAATGGCGTGCCCTCAACAGGGGATCCCAAGGGTCGGCGGCGGAGCGCCAGCAGAAGTTTTCGTTAAGCAGTGATGATTCGGTGTGGAGGATAGCTATGCGCATTGCTCAGATTGCCCCTTTGCATGAGAGTGTGCCCCCCAAGCTCTACGGCGGCACCGAGCGAGTTGTGTCTTGGCTCACCGAAGAGCTGGTGCGGCGGGGGCATGAGGTGACGTTGTTTGCCAGCGGCGACTCCCAAACCCAGGCTCGCCTCATCCCCTTTCGGGAGCGGGCTTTGCGTTTGGATCCCACGGCCATCGACACAGTGGCTCCTCATGTTTTGATGGTCGAGAAAGCCTTTCAGATGGCCGACGAGTTTGACATTATCCACGGCCACATCGACTACTATCCCTATGCCCTGGCCCGTCGCCACCCGCAGGTTTCTTTTTTGGCCACCCTACACGGGCGACTGGACATTCCGGAGCTGCAGCCCCTCTACACCGAGTTTCAGGACATTCCGGTGGTCTCCATCTCCAACGCCCAGCGGCTGCCGCTGCCCCAGGCCCGCTGGGTGGGGACGGTCTACCACGGCTTGCCCCTGGATCTCCACCGTTTCTATCCAGAAAAGGGGGACTACCTGGCCTTTTTGGGCCGGGTCTCCCCGGAAAAAGGGCTGGACACGGCTATTGAAATTGCGGCGCGGGCAGGGATGCCGCTGAAGGCTGCTATCAAGATCGATGCGGTGGATCGCCAGTACTACGAGTTAGAAATTAAGCCTTTGGCCAGTCGCCACCCCAATGTGGAGATCATAGGGGAAATCACCGACCAAGAGAAAAGCGAGTTTTTGGGCAAGGCCTATGCGGTGCTGTTTCCCATCCGCTGGCCGGAGCCCTTTGGGCTGGTGATGATTGAAGCGATGGCCTGTGGCACGCCGGTAATTGCCACCCGTTTTGGCTCAGTACCCGAGGTAATGGCCGACAGGCGCTCCGGCTTTATTGTCGACTCGGTGGAGGAAGCAGTGGAGGCTGTGGAGAAGGTGGGATCCCTGAGCCGAGCCGGGGTGCGGCAGGTGTTTGAGGAGCGGTTCAGCGTGGAAAGAATGGTGTCGGACTACGAGGCTCTCTACCGCCAACTGGTGAACGAGCGGCAGGAGATGTCGCGAAGAAGGCAGCTTAATAAGGCTTAGATGGGCCAAGTAGCAGCTAGGGCTGCTGGGCTGCATCGGGGGGCCCCTGCTTCTTCGCCTTCTTTGAGTGGACCGATAGCAGTAAGCTGTTCGCGTAGGAGACCGGCTGGATAGGGATCGAGAAGACCGAGATGGCAGAAGACATCATCCAAATTCAAGATCAGTACTACATCCGGGCCAGCGCCTCTTGGGTGGAGGCACGCTCTCATGTTCTCAAGCATGACAACTGCTTTGCCATCTTTGACCGGCGAGGGAACATGCGCCCCCTCGGCATCCGGGATCATGGCCTCTTCCGGGACGACACCCGCTTTTTGTCCCGCTGGGTGTTGGACTTGCAGGGAAAGCAGTTCCTGCTGCTCAGCTCAGAGGTGCGGGAAGACAAAGATATTTTGGCGGTGGATCTGACCAACCCGGAGTTCACCACCTCAGAGGGGCAGTTTATCGGTCAAGATACTCTGCATGTTTTACGGACTACTTTTTTGTGGAACAACGTAGCCTACGAGCGCATTCGCATTCACAACTACGGCTCGGAGCCGTTTCGCGTGCCGATTACCCTGCGCTTTGAGGCGGACTTTGCCGATATTTTTGAGATCCGGGGCATCCGACGGGCCCAGCGGGGTCAAGTGCTGCCGGCCCAGGTGACCCCCGAGAGGGTGGTTCTTCGCTACCGCGGCTTAGATGGAGTGGAGCGGCAAACCCAGTTGCAATTTTTGCCGGCGCCGGAGCTAGTGTCGGAGAAGCTGGCGCAGTGGTGGGTGCCTTTGGCCCCGCAGGAGGAACGGGATTTGGAGCTGAGGGTGATCTGCAGCTACGGCGGGGAGGAGATTGCCCCTTTGACCTACCAGGAGGCTCTGCAGGCGGAGCGGGAGCAAAGGGCTTCCTTGCGGGCGCAAGCCCACCGGATCGACACCGGCAATGCTCAGTTTAACGATTGGCTCAACGCCTCACGGGATGATCTGCTGATGATGCTCACCCGCACTCCCTACGGGCTTTATCCCTATGCGGGGGTGCCTTGGTTTACCACGGTCTTCGGGCGCGACGCCCTGATCACCGCCCTGGCCACTCTCTGGTGGTTTCCAGACTTGGCGCGGGGGGTGCTGCTGTATCTGGCGGCCCACCAGGCCCAGGAGGTGGACCCCAGCCGCGATGCCGAGCCTGGCAAGATCCTGCACGAGCAGCGGCGCAGCGAGATGGCCAAAACCCGCGAGATCCCTTTTGGCAACTATTTTGGCAGCATCGACTCCACCCCTCTGTTTGTGGTGTTGGCAGGACGCTATGTGCAGCGCAGCGGCGATCTCGAGCTGTTGCGGCAGTTGTGGCCAAACATCGAAGCAGCCCTGCACTGGATGGACACTTACGGGGATCCCGATGGGGATGGCTTTCTGGAGTACGCGGGCAAAGCTCACCGGGGCCTGCGCAACCAAGGCTGGAAGGATTCTGAAGATGCCATCTTCTACCCGGACGGATCCCTGGCAGAACCCCCCTTGGCCCTGTGCGAGGTGCAGGGCTATGCCTACGAAGCTAAGCAGTTGGCAGCAGAGATGGCGGAGCTGCTGGGGCGGCAAGAGCAAGCAGCCCAGTTGCGACAACAAGCGGAAAAGCTGCAGCAGCAGTTTTGGGATCACTTCTGGTGCGAAGAGTTGGGGGGCTATGCCCTGGCTTTGGATGGCCAGAAGCAACCCTGCCGGGTGCGCAGCTCCAACATGGGCCACTGTCTGTTTTCGGGGATCGCCCATCCCGAGCACGCCGCCCGCATTGCCCGGCAACTGCTGGAGCCAGCTTTCTTCAGCGGCTGGGGGATCCGCACGGTGCCGGAGGGAGAGGGCCGCTACAACCCCATGTCCTACCACAACGGCTCCATCTGGCCCCACGACAACGCCTTGATTGCAGCAGGCTTATCTCGCTATGGCTTCAAGGGCGAAGCGGTGCGGGTCTTGACAGCGCTGTTCGATGCCAGCCAGTTTCTGGAGCTGAAGCGGCTGCCTGAGCTGTTTTGTGGCTTTCGGCGGCGACAGCGGGAGGGCCCCACCCTTTATCCGGTGGCCTGTCTGCCCCAGTCTTGGGCGGCGGCCAGTGTGTTTTTGCTGCTGCAGGCTTGTCTGGGGCTGGAGATCGACGGGCTGGCTCAACGGGTACATTTAACCAAGCCCACTCTGCCCCTGTGGCTGCCCCATGTCATTCTTGAGAATGTGCAGGTGGGCCAGGGATCCCTGGACATCGGTCTCTATCTGCAGTCAGGAGGGGTGGGGATCAACATTCTCAGGAGTGCGGGGGACGTGGAGTTGACGGTGAAATAGTTGCAAAATTCAAGACATCCGCAACACAACCTACAACTAAGTTTCACCTGCCAAATGTGGCGATAGGGACACAACTCAACAGTTCAGACAGCCTCTCCCTATCCCACATCACCCACATCATCAGAAGTTCTACTCTTGAATGTAGAGCTGATCCAAATTCCACAATGGCCCCAGAATGGGTCGGGGATCCACCCCTTGAATGCGGTTGCGCAGGGCTGAGAGAACCAGGGGGTTGAAAGTGCCAATTTGGGGCAGCTGTTCCTGAATGATGATTTGAAACCGGTCGTAGAGGGCCTTGCGCTTTTCAAAGTCTAGCTCCCGCACCCCTTCGATAAAGATGCGGTCGATCTCCCGTTCCCAATCGCTCACCTCAACCCCTTCTGCCGGGTTGCCGGGCAAATCTCCCAGATTAAAGAGGTGCAAACGGCCATCGCTGCGCCAGATGTTGGAGCCGTTGTTGGGTTCGGTACCGCCGCCGCCAAAGCCCAGCAGCAGGGTTTCCCAGTCGCGGCTATCGGTGCGCTGCACCAGGGTGTTGAAGGCGATGGGGGTAAAATCAACGGTGATGCCGATCCGCTCCAGATCAGCTTTGATCAACGCGCCAGTGGCCTCCCGCTGATTGTTGCCGGCGTTGGTGAGCAAGGTGAAACGGACACGGTTGCCCTCGGAATCCCGCAGGTGGCCCTCAGCATCGTAGGTGTATCCGGCATCGAGGAGCAGTTGCCGCGCTTTTTCAGGGTTGTAGTCGTAGGTGGGCAAGCCCTCTTCGGGGCTGAGGTAGAAGGGGCTGGCGGGGGAAAAGACCGAGTGCTGGATCTGGCCCAACCCTTGCAGGACGCTATCGACGTAAAACTGCCGGTTCATGGCGTGGGCCACCGCCCGGCGGAAGTTCAAATCGTTAAACCAGCGGCTTTTGACGGGATCCACAAAAGGCCGCCCGGTCTGGGGGTTACGGGCGCGGCTGAGGTTGAAGGCAAAGAAACTGTTGTTCAATGTCTGGCCGAGATTGTAGATGGTGAACTGATCCCGTTCTTCTTCCCGCTTCAAGAGCTGAAAATCTCTCCCCCGCACCGAAAACACGTCGGTCTCGCCGGAGCGAAACTGCAGCAGCGCGGTGTCCTCTGAGTCCACAATGCGCAGGATCACCCGTTCAATGCGCGGGATCCCTTCCCCCTTCCAGTAGTAGGGATTGGGCCGGTACACCAGCCGCTGGCCGGGGGTGTATTCCTGCATGACATAGGGGCCGGCCCCCACCAACTCCTGCACCGGCGTGTCGATACCCCAGGTTTGCAAGAAAAGGGGGTTGCCCCGGCTGTCCAACTGCTCGACAGTGGGCTCGAGGATGTGCTTGGGCAAAATAGGGGATCCGGCCTGCAGCAGAAAGGGAGCGAAGGGCTCCGGCAAAACGAACTCAATCCGCCGCTCGTCCAGCGCCCGCACCTGAGGCAGTGCTCCAGCTTCCCCAATTCGCTTCACGTCCCGCGAGGAAGTCGGGATCCGCTCGTCGAAGATGATGCGGTTGAAGGTAAAGTCCACATCTGCTGCCGTCAGGGGCTCTCCATCCGACCAGCGCAGCCCTTCCCGCAAGGTAAAGACATAGCGCAAGCCGTCCTCAGACACTTCCCAGCCTTCCGCCAGCTCCGGTTTGGGCAAGAGGGTATCCTCATCCAAGGTGACCAAGCCCGCCTCCAGGTAGGCGATGGCGTCGCGGCTGGAGCTTTCGGCGGCCAGATAGGTGTTGAAGGTTTTGGGATCCGAAGTCACCGTGGCAACCAGATGGGGGGGGCGGGTGGGCGTGGCACAAGCGCTGAGCCAGAGCAGAAGGATCCCCAAGAGTAGAGGGACAAAAAGGCTTCTCTTGAGCTGGTCTGTTGAGGTGCTGTTTTGGCCCACCATTTCCTTTGCCAAGTTGTCGTTCCAAGCAGGTTTGAGACGGCCCGTTTCTGTCCTGTGCTGGAGGCGCAAGCGCTCCACACCACTAAGGCCCTCACCCCCAGCCTTTCTCCTAGAAGACTGGCCCGCGCCCCCGGCCCTTTTCCCAGAGGGAAAGTTGGGGATCGAGGCGACGGGTGGTTTCACGGCGATTTTGCGGGAGCGGTTGCTTGCCAGTTTGGCAGCTCGGGCAGGGCGATGACCAGGTTCTTTTCAGACTCTGCTGGGAAGGTTAGCACTCCAGCAACAGGGCTACTGCGAAGGCAGCAATGGCCTCTCCCTGACCTATGGGGCCCAGTTTTTCGTTGGTGGTGGCCTTTACCCCCACTTGCTTAGGGGAGATCTGCATTGCCTCGGCTAGACGGGCTTGCATGGCGGGGATGTGAGGTTTGAGCTTCGGCTGCTCCGCCACCACCACACTGTCCACATTGACAATTCGCCAGCCTTCTTGGCTCACCAGTTGCACCACTTGCTGTAGTAAAAGGATGCTGTCTGCCCCTTTCCAACGCTCTTCTTCAGGGGGGAAGTAGTAGCCAATATCCCGCAGAGCGGCAGCCCCCAGGAGAGCATCCATGATGGCGTGGGTGAGGACATCGGCGTCGCTATGGCCCAATAGCCCCTTTTCGTAAGGGATCCGGATCCCGCCCAGGATCAGGGGGCGCCCCTCGACGAGGCGGTGGATGTCGTAGCCCTGGCCAATGCGCACTTTTCCGGCTCCCTTGGGAAAACCATCGAGACCCTTGTCGACCATCGCCCCCTCCGAGGAGCTAGGGGGATGGGAGTCGAGTAACCGACAAGCAGCTTTTGAGAACGCCTCTTTCTATTCTGCCGGCTCCAGAGGGGAATAGCAGATGGGACAAGACGAACCACTGTAGCAGTCGAAGCAGATGAGGTGAGACTTCCCGTAGGGATTGGCGCAGCGCTTGGCCCACTGATAATCGCTGTAGCTAAGATCTTTTCCGCAAACGTCACATCTGGCCATCCCGCTTTCTTCTCCTCAAGCTTCCGAATTAAAACACCACACTAGAGAGATGATCCTAATCGATCCCTGAGCCCCAGCTTGAGAGAAACTATCCCCCAGCCCTGTCCAGAAGGGGATCCTGCCGCCCACAGGGGATCCCGTCTTCGAGAGGCGTCCAGCCCGGCTGCCAAAGATCCCGGTTCTTCAGGGTGGCCGCGTTGACCCAGAGGCGCACCTGGGGATCGCAGACGGCTCTGAGCTCGGCAAACACCAGCCCTCCTTCCCCTTGTTGGCGAGCGGTGACCTGAAAATGTCGCCAACCCAGAACAGGCTGAGCGGAAGTCCACTTGGAGCCAAGCAGATGGGGAAAGCGCTGTTTTTGGCGGGGCTTGCTGCGGGCCATGGGTTGAGAACTTGTTGCCACCCTTGCCTGTGGGCGAGCAGGTCTGCTGTCGGCTTCTGAGAACGGGATGAAGTTGGATCGGGAAGATCGATATGATGGCTAGGGGTGCTATGGCATCCCAACCTACCCACTTAGCCTATCCAACAATGGTGCAAAACGGGCAAAAGCTCGGGTTCTTTTGGCGTCAGGTGTTCCTGAAAGGGATCCTCCTGCTGCTCATCCTGGGCGGTCTGGTTTTGGGAACGGGACTGCCTCTGGTCGCGGCAAGTAGTCCTACTCTCTCCGGAAAGCTGACGGGGCCAGAGTGGCGACAAGCGGATCCGGAAGCCAAGCAGGACTTTTGTCGCAAAGCCTTTCAAGCGTTTCGCGCCTCTCCTTCCCAAAGCTATATCATCAGCTCCAATGTGCAGGCTTTGACCCCAGAAGGTTTGTGTCGGCGCTTGGATCAGTTTTATCAATATGCCGTCAACGACGAGATCCCCATCAACCAGGCGGCCAATATTGCCCCATTGCTGTTTTCAGACTTACCCCTGGAGCAGCCTTGATCCCTGTGGAGCGCTTGGTCTGCTGGGGACAAAGGCGGCGGGCGAGGATCTGGGCCCAGCTCTCAACAGTTTGGCCGGATCTAGACAGGCGTAGCCAGAGGTTCCGGGGGTGCAGGGAAAGGGAGCTGCTGCAGTTGGGGTTGGTGGGGGCGGATCCCCATTGCTTGGCGCATCAAAGCAGGCTTGAGCAGCGGCAAAACCTCCAGTCCCCACAGGCCCAGGCAACGCAAGACCAGCAACGGCCAGCTTCGGTTGGAAAAGAGGCGATTGGCAGCATCGGTTGCAAAAAGAACCAGCGCGTTTTCTGGGCGGCGACAGCGCTCGTAGGCTTTTAACAAAGCCGGATCGCCGGGATCCCGGCCCGCCATTTTGGCTTCGATCAACAGGGCAGCCAAGGCCGCCACATCCCGCATGCCCAGATTCGCTCCCTGCCCCCCCAGCGGATGGGTGGTATGGGCAGCATCCCCCACCAAAGCCAGCCGGGATCCGATATAGGTTTGGGCATGGGCCCGCTGTGGCTCATAACAGGCTCTGGGAGAGGCCGCCAGCAAGGCTCCCAACTGGGATCCAAACCAAGGCCGGATGGCCTGCAGAAACTCAGCCTCAGATAAGCCCATCAGCCAATCTCGATCCGCTTGGCGAACTGTCCAGACGACGCAACTGCGATGGGGATCGGAGGTGGGCAAAATGGCGAAGGGACCGCTGACCTGAAAGCGCTCGTAGGCCACCTGCCGGTGAGGATGCTCATGGGTGAGGGTGGAAACGATGCACACCTGCCCATAGCCCCAGCAGGATAACGGGATCCCAGCCTGTTCCCGCAGCCGCGAACGGGCCCCATCTGCAACCACTAGCAGAGCAGCTCGCAGAGTTTGCCGGGATCCCTCCTGGGCCAGCTCTACCCGAATGTGATCTGCTGCAGGGGAGAAACTTTGCACCTGAGCAGGGCTGAAAAGGGTTACCGAAGGGCACTCGCGAATGCGCTGCAACAGGGCCTTTTGGGTAATTTGATTTTCCACGACGTAGCCCAGCGCCGGCGCTTGGAGCGTTTCGCGGCACAACTGAGCCATCCAGGGGCTTTCCCCATCAGAGACCTGAATGCGGTGAATGGGAGAAACTCCCCAGGCTTCCATGAGGGGCCACACCCCAATTCGCTGCAGAATGCGGGCTGTCCCCAGAGCCAAAGCGCTGGCTCGGCCATCGGGCCCCACCCCCTGCGAGAGATCCCGCCCCTCGATCAGCCCAACACGGATTCCGGCCTGACCCAAAGCGGCTGCCAAGGTGGATCCCACCATCCCAGCTCCGGCAATCACCACCTCGAAGTCCAGTCGCCTTGGCTTGGCTGCTGTCGGAGCAATGGCTAGGGGAGCAGCGGAAGTGGGCAAAAGGCTCATGGGCACTCACGGCAAGTAGGCTTAACTTCCATTCTAGGGTTCCTGCACCTGGCAGGCCGCCGAGGATCAAGCAGTAAATTGGGTCAAAGTGCTACGAGGGATCCCTTTTGATCTCAGCCCCTTTGTTTGCTGCTGCAGGGTGGAATCCCTGTGGGTAGCTGATACATTTACGCTGAACACTGCTGAACATCACTGTTCAACTATGCAGCGATAGCATTCTGTTTGTTTCCAAACAGAATGGCGGTATCCCGCAAAGCTTTGAGTAGAATACCCAAAGCGCAGTTTCCGTGTCGTCTTACTACCAATTTTCTGCTTTGCTTTGGCTACCATGTTGGCAGACTCGAAAGTAAACAGAAAGATCAACTGGTAGTAATCCGTACTGAACATATTATACATTATTTTCAGTATAGTCGAGCTTATTATTGACTAGAGTCATGCTCTTGCCATCTCACTTTTATGCCCAGCTCCATCATTTCCCCGGAAAACCTGCTGGATCTCTGTGAACAGGGTGTGTACAAGGCGTTGGCCGCTGGAGCCGACCAGGCAGAAGTGTTTGCCAACTCAGGCCGGGAAACGGAAGTCACGTTTGAAAAAAACGACCTGAACCTGGCCCGCAGCAGCAGCGAGACCCTGTTCGGCGTTCGGGTTTTCTGTGGCGGCAGGCTGGGCTTTGCCACCTCCAACCGCCCGGAAGAGTTAGCTGAGACGGCGGCTGAGGCTGTGACCATGGCCAAGGCTTCGCCGGCGGATCCCCTCAACGGGCTGCCGGAGCCCCAACCTTTGCCCCAGGTGCCCTTTGCCCTCGACCCAGGCCTGCTGGAACTGGATGCCGCCGAGCTGACCCAGTTGGGATCCCAATTGCTGGAGTGGGTGCGCTCCAAAGACCCTCGCATCACCATCGACAGCGGCTCCCTCAGCGTGGAGGAAGAGACCCTGGCCATCGCCTCTTCCACCGGCATCCGCGCCAACCATCACAGCGTGGAAGCGGGGGGATCCCTCTTTGGCATGGCCATTGATGGGGACGAGGTGGGCAGCTTTGCCTACGACGGCGACAGCGTCCAGAAGCGGGCCGATCTGGTGCCGGCGCTGGAGCGGGCTTTTGATCGCTTTGTCCAGAAATGCGTGGGCGCGCTGGGGGCTGGCGAGGGGGAGAGCTTCCGCGGCCCCATTGTCCTGCCGCCAGATGTGGTGGAGGAGTTTCTAGGGGATCTCCTCTTTGTGCTGGGGGCGGATGCGGTGCGCAAAGGCAAAAGCCCCTTGGCGCAAAAAATGGGATCCCGGATCGCCAGCCCGTTGCTCACCGTGGTTTCTGAAGGCCTGGGCCTGCCCGGCTACCCCATTGAGCCCTTCGACCGCGAAGGGATCCCGCGCCAGATTACCCCCCTGATTCATGAAGGGATCCTCTGCAACTTCATGTACAACAGCTACGAGTCCCGCGCTGCTGGCGTTCCCTCCAACGGCCATGCCACAGGGGGAGCAGGCAGCCTGCCGGGAGTAGGGCCGGCTTGCCTGAGGGTGGCCCCAGGGACAACCCCCCTGTCCGAGCTCTACGCGATGGATCGGGGAGTTATCGTCACCCGCCTCTCCGGCAGCAGCAACCCCATTACCGGTGACTTTTCTGGGGTGGTGAAAGGGGGCTTCTTGGTCAAAGGCGGCGAGAAACGCCCCATCCTGGAGACCACCATTGCCGGCAATCTCTACGATTGTTTGCGCAATATCTCCGCCATTTCCCAGGAAGTAACGGTTTTCAACGGCACGGCTGCCTTTCCCGCCCTGCGCATTGAAGATGTATCCATCACTGCGGGCTAAGTAAAGCTAGGGGTGTCGAGATCCCGGCAACAGCGATTAACCTCATTCCCAAAAGCTGCGGAGTTGTTCCCATGGGCCAGGAGATCACCTGCCTCCGTTTTGGTACTGCAGACTTTGCTCAGTTTGCAGCTCGGCTCCAGCAAGAGACGAAGTTGCTCGAGCGCTGGTTGGCCGGTGCGCCGGGGCTGGATCCCGCCTGCCGGCCCTTTGCCCAGGGATCCCCGGTGGGCGGGTTTGAGCTGGAGGCGTGGCTGGTCACCCCTCAGGGAGATCCGGCCCCGATAAACTCAGCCTACCTGGAAGCGGTGAACGATCCGCTGGTGGTGCCGGAACTGGCCCAGTTCAACGTGGAGATCAACAGCCGGCCCCAAGTTTTGGTCGGCTCGGCTCTGCGGCAGTTTCAGCAAGAGCTGGGCCAAACGTGGGATCGCTGTTGCCAAGTGGCTGAATACCTGCAGGCGGGGTTGATGATGATTGGCATCTTGCCTACGGTGCAGCAACGGCAATTGACCCTGAAGATGATCTCGCCCCGCAAGCGTTACCTGGCCCTCAACGAGCAGATCCTGAACTTGCACCGGCGCGAGCAATCCCCAGGGATCCCTTCCCTGGGGCTAGATATCGAAGGACCGGCTGGGCGGTTGCGGGTTACCCACCCGGACATCATGCTGGAGGCGGCGACCACCTCTTTCCAAATCCATCTGCAGGTGGCCCCCCACCAGGCAGCCCGCTACTTCAACGCTTCTCTCATCGCCTCGGCCCCTTTGGTGGCGCTGGCGGCCAATTCCCCCTACCTGTTCGGGCACGATCTGTGGGCAGAAACCCGCATCCCTTTGTTTGAGCAAGCTTTGGATGGGCCACCCCCGCCCTCCCCCACCCACTACCCCCGCGTCACCTTCGGGCAAGGCTATGTACAGGGATCCCTGATGGAGCTGTTTTGGGAAAATGTGCATCGCTACCCGGTGGTGCTGCCGCAAACGTTGGCCGCCTCTCCCTGGGAGCTGGCCCATCTGCGCCTCCACAACGGCACCATCTGGCGCTGGAACCGCCCCCTCATCGGCTTGGATCCGGTTCCCCATCTGCGCATCGAACAGCGGGTGGCGGCGGCAGGCCCAACCCTACCCGATATGATCGCCAATGCGGCCTTCTACTTTGGTCTGGTGCAAGCCTTGGGATCCCAGCCCGTTTCCCCCGAGCAGGAGCTGAGCTTTGCCCAGTGCCGCGCCAATTTCTACACGGCGGCCCGCTGGGGTCTGGAGGCCCCCATCACTTGGCTCAAGGGTTGGCAGGGATCCCTGCGCCAATTGCTGCTGGAAGAGCTGATCCCCCAAGCAGAGGCGGGTTTGGTTCAACTGGATCTAGCCCCCTCCGATATTCAGGAGTACCTGGGCATTCTCCGCGCCCGGGTGGAGTCGGGGCAGAATGGGGCCACCTGGCAGCGCCGCTATGTGGCTCGGCATGGTAAAGATATGCAACAATTGACCTGTGCCTACTGGGAACGGCAGCGGCAAGGCCAACCGGTACACACCTGGGATCTCAGCTAGGGCTCTCTCCACAGCCGGTTGTACCAGCGGTGGGCCACCGCGGTGGCAGGACGGATCCCTGGCCCGCATCTCGAGTGGGCAAACTCTCTCTCAGATGGCCTTGTTGCGACCCGAGCTACCGCAGCGAAACGGTTCATTCGCGACCAAGGACTTCGTTGGACTTCTGCTCCCTCCTACCCCAGGGAGAGAGGCCAGAAGCCAGAAGTTTGAGTCGAGCCTCTTAACCCAAACAGTATGCTCACCGTTCTCGATCATCTACCGGATCAACTGCTGGATCTAGAGGCCCATCAGCTTTACGACCGATTGGGTGGGCCAACCCTCATCCATCTGCCGGGACGACGGGATCCCGCCCTGTTTGTGTCCGTCCTGCTGCACGGCAACGAAACCACCGGTTGGCAGGCGGTGCGACAGCTTCTCCGCCGCTACAGTCCTCTGCACCGCTGCCGCGAACGGGAATTGCCCCGCTCCCTTTCCCTCTTCATCGGCAATGTTCAGGCAGCCCGTCAAGGACAACGGCGGCTGGACGGCCAACCCGACTACAACCGCATTTGGGGCTCCGGCTCCACCCCCGAACATGCCATGGCCCAGGCCGTCCTTCAGCAAATGCAGCAGCGGGGCGTTTTTGCCAGCGTCGATATCCACAACAACACGGGCACCAACCCCCACTACGCCTGTGTCAATCACCTGGATGCCCCTACCCTGCACCTGGCCACCTTGTTTGGGCGCACCGTTCTCTATTTCACCAAGCCAGAAGGGGTACAGAGCATGGCCTTCGGGCGCTTCTGCCCGGCGGTGACCCTGGAATGCGGCAAGCCGGATCAGCCCCACGGCACCCAGCATGCCTACGAATTTCTGGAAGCCTGCCTGCACCTGTCGGCGATCCCGCAGCGCCCTGTCCTCAGCCAAGATATTGACCTCTTCCACAGCGTCGCCATTGTCAAAGTCCCGGATCAGGTGAGCTTCAGCTTTGGGGAAGAGGATGGCAACCAAGAGGGATCCCCCTCTCACATCCGCTTCCCGCCGGATTTGGATCTCCTCAATTTTCGGGAGCTTCCCCCCCACACCCCCATTGGCTGGACGAACAACGGCTTCCACCTGGAGGTGCAAGACGAGCAGGGCCAAAATGTGGCGGATCGCTTTTTCTATGCCTGCAACGGAGAAATTCGCACCAGCGTGCCCATCATGCCGGGCATGCTCACCCTCAACAGCCGCATCATCCGCCAAGACTGCCTCTGCTACCTGATGGAGCGCTACCCCCTGGCCGGCTGAGCCGGGCTGCCAATTTCCCCGAGGGGATCCCCAAACCAGAACGGGTGGTGCTCCCCACCCCTGCAATAACAGACTCCCCGCTGGCCGCTGTACCCGTCCGCCGAGGGATGGTGGGTACGCTAACGTGGGACAGAGCGACCCCGCAAGCCCTATCCTGAAAACTGCCAACGGCACGCTGAGCCCACGGGATCCCTATGTTGCGCCTGCTGCGGATCGAGAACTTTGCCCTGATCGAGCAATTGGAGATCCCCTTTCGAGCGGGGCTAAACGTGCTCACCGGAGAAACCGGGGCCGGCAAATCCATCATCCTCGATGCTCTGGATGCAGCTCTAGGAGGTACAGCTCGGGCTCTGCGAACTGGCAGCGAACGAGGTCTGGTGGAAGCGATCTTCAGTCCTAATCCTGAACTGCAAGCCTGGCTAGAACAAGAGCACATCGACCCCCTAGAGGAGGGCCTGGTTTGTAGTCGCGAGCTGGTGTTGCGCAACGGCAAGCTCACCAGCCGCCTGCGGGTGAATGGGGTGCTGGTGAACAAAGCCCAGATGCTCAACCTGCGGGCCAAATTGGTAGAGATCACTGCCCAGGGGCAAACCGTTCAAATCCAATCTCCCCAAACCCAGCGCCGTTGGCTGGACGACTTTGGCGGCGAAGAGTTGTTGCGAACACGGGCGGAGGTGGCTGCCCTTTACCAAACCTGGAACCAACTGAAAACAGAGGTGGAATCCCGCCGGCAAAACCAACAACTGCGCCTGCAACGGCTAGACCTGCTGGAGTTTCAAGCGCAAGAGCTGGCCGCCCTGCGCCTGGAGGATCCCGACGAAATGGCCAAGCTGGAGCGGGAACGGGAGCGCCTGGCCCACCGCGTGGAACTGCAACAGCAAAGCTACGAAGCTCACCAATTGCTCTATCAAAACGACAGCGGCTCACCGGCCATCGCCGATCTGTTGGGCCAGGTAGAACGGTTGCTCCAGACCATGACCCAGCGGGATCCCGACCTAGCCCCTCTGGCGGAAATGGTCAGCAGCGCTCTCATTCAGGTGGAGGAGGTGGGGCGAGAGCTAATTCGCTACGGCGAGACGCTGGAGGCGGATCCCGGTCGATTGAACAAAATTGAACGGCGCCTGGCACAACTGAGACAAGCCTGCCGCAAATACGGCCCGACCTTGGCCGAGGTGATGGCCCATGCGGAGCGGGTGCAGGCGCAGTTGGCCCAACTGCGAGGAGACAACACCGACCTAGAGGAATTGCAGGTGCGGCTGGACAAAGCTGCCCAAGACCTGGAGCGCCATTGCCAGGTGCTCTCTCAACTGCGGCAACAAGCGGCCCGTCAACTGGAAAAGGCTCTCATAGAAGAGCTCAGGCCGCTGGGGATGAGCGCAGTGCAATTCCGGGTGCAGATCCAACCCGGCCCCCCGACGGCAGAGGGGGTGGATCAGGTGAGCTTTTGGCTCAGCCCCAACCCGGGTGAGCCTCTTCAGCCCTTGGCCAGCATCGCCTCCGGCGGCGAGATGAGCCGTTTTCTGCTGGCCTTGAAAGCCGTATTCAGCCGCATCGATCCGGTGGCCACCATGGTTTTCGACGAAGTCGATACCGGCGTGTCCGGCAAAGTGGCACAAGCCATCGCCACCAAGCTGTACAGCATCGCCCGAGATCACCAGATCCTCTGCGTCACCCACCAACCCCTGATCGCTGCCTTGGCGGATCACCACCTGCGGGTTCACAAGGTGGTGCACCAAAAACGAACTTCTGTGCGGGTGGAGCTTTTGGGAGAACGGGAACGCCGCGAAGAACTGGCCCAACTCACTGCCGGTCACTCTGCCCAAGAAGCGATGACGTTTGTGGAGGCTCTTCTCAACCAAGCAGCTCAACTGCGCAAGCAGCAAATGGCCAGTCCCGCTTGACTCTCCTTCTGGGAAAGGGGAGGGGGGTGAGGGCCTCAACCACCCAAGAACAGCTCCAGCACCTCAGGATTGTTCAACAAGTTGGGGCCAGTATCCTCAAAGCGGTTCTCTCCGGTGGACAAGACATAGCCCCAGTCCGCCATCTTCAGGGCCTGCTTGGCATTTTGCTCCACCATGAGGATGCTGATGCCGAGACGGTTGATCTCTTGCAGGAGGGCGAAGGTCTGTTCTATGTACAGCGGTGACAGGCCGGCGGTCGGCTCATCCAGCAACAACAACTGCGGCTCCACCATCAACGCTCGCCCTATGGCCAGCATCTGCCGTTGTCCACCCGATAGGGATCCCGCCGCTTGGCGTCGTTTCTCTTTCAGGGGCGGAAACAGCTCATAAACCCGCTCCAGTTGGGCGGCAGGGTTGTCGCGTCGGATGAAGGCCCCCATCTCCAGGTTCTCTTGCACGGTGAGGGAAGGAAAGACATTGTTGGTCTGGGGCACAAAGCCGATTCCCCGCTGCACCAGTTGCTCAGTGGGCAGGTGGGTGATGTCGGATCCCTGAAACAGCACTCGGCCTGAGCGGATGGTGGCCAAGCCAAATAAGGATTTCAGCACCGTCGATTTGCCGGCTCCATTGGGGCCGATGATCACCACCATTTGCCCGGGGTTCACCTTCAGGTGGATCCCTTTGAGGATGTCCACCCCCCGGTAGCCGCTGTAGAGATCCTGGATGTCCAGCAAAGGGGTCATGAGAGGGATCCCTCCGAAGGCAGAGGGGAGGGCTGGGGTGGGTTTAGGGAGTCGGCCAGTGCCACAGATCCCAAATAGGCCTCCCGCACGGCTGGGTTTTGTTTGATCTCCTCCATGGATCCCTGGGTGAGAACCTTGCCGGCAGCCATGACCACCACATGGTCGCAGAGACGGGTCACCAGATCCAGGTCATGCTCGATGATGCAAAAGGTGCAGCCCCGCTCGCGGTTGAGATACTCGATAAAGCGCATCAAATCCGCCAGCAGGGTGCGGTTGACGCCAGCCCCCGGCTCGTCCAGCAGGATCACCCGTGCATCGGTCATCAAGGTACGTCCCAGTTCCAAGAGTTTTTTTTGCCCCCCGGAAAGGGTGACGGCCAGTTGATCCCGCAGATGGATCAGGTTCAGCCGTTCCAGAACCTCTTCCGCCCGAGCTTGCAGGTTGCGTTCTTGTCGTTGCACCCGCCGCCAACCGAACCAAGTGGCGAACAGGTTTTCCCCTATCTGGTTGGGGGGAACCACCATCAAGTTCTCCAAGACGGTCATGCGGCCAAACTCCCGCGGGATCTGAAAGGTGCGCACCAGCCCTCGACGGAACAGATGGTGAGGGGGCAGGCCGGTGATGTCTTCCCCATCTAGCCAGATGCGCCCGCTGCTGGGCCGAATAAACCCGGCAATGAT
Source organism: Thermostichus sp. MS-CIW-30 (assembly GCF_054058015.1). Lineage (NCBI taxonomy): Bacteria > Bacillati > Cyanobacteriota > Cyanophyceae > Thermostichales > Thermostichaceae > Thermostichus > Thermostichus sp. MS-CIW-30. Next base: position 145,285 of record NZ_JBSRZW010000002.1, on the reverse strand, counting down.
GTTAAAGAGCGTGGTCTTCCCTGCCCCATTCGGGCCGATCAAGCCCGTAATCCGACCGGTTTCGATGCGGAAGGAACAGTGATCCACCGCGCTAATGCCGCCAAACCGCTTGGAGATGTCGTCGATAACAATCACGCCGCTGCCTTGGGAAAACCCCGCCGACCGATGAGTTCAGTATTTCTCAAAATATAATGAGCCCAATGGCCGAGTTTGCCCATTATCCTTCCTGGATTCCTACAGGGGCAACTGCCTTTGGAGGCCGCAGCCAGCCCTACAGCAGCCAAGGAACGGGCGAGATCCTGAGTCTGGCCCGCCTGTTTCCCGGAGCCATCTTTTCTTGAGGAAGTGGGGAACGCTTTGAGGTGAGTCAACGTCTGACTGCTACGACTCAACACTTGACTTTACTTGACCTTTGGGATCTGAGTTCTACTTTCTCTTCCCTCATAGGAGGTTGTTGGTTATGTCTCCCATGAACAAACTCACCCGACGGGCCTTTGCGGCGGCGGCTGCCCTGACGGCTGCTGCTCTTGCCACCACTCTGCTGCCCAGCACGGCTCAGCAGGCCACTCAAGGGCCGGTCAAAATTGGGGCTTTAATGTCTCTCACCGGGGATTTGCAGGCCTTCGGGGAAAACTGCCTCAAGGGGATCAAGCTGGCGATTGACCAAATCAACGCGGCTGGCGGCATTTTGGGATCCCCTGCCCAAGTGGTCGAAGCGGATGACCAGACGTCGGCTCAGCCGGCTATCGACGCAGCTCAGCGGTTGGTCACCGTGGAGAAGGTGGCCGGCATCATCGGCGCCTTGGGCAGTGGCATCACCATCCCGGTGGCCACGACGGTTTCTGTTCCCAATCGGATCCCGCAAATTTCCCCCGCTTCCACCGCTCCTACCATTACCACCCTGGAGGACAACGATTTTCTGTTTCGCACAGTTCCTTCCGATGCCTATCAAGGGGTAGCCCTGGCCCAGATCACCCGTGAAGAGAAGCTGGAGCGCCTGGCCATCATCTACATTAATAACGACTACGGCCAGGGCCTTGCCGACAGCTTTAAGACTGCTTTTGAAAAGCGGGGCGGCACCATCACCAAGTCGGTTCCCTACGAGCCCGGCAAGGCTTCCTATCGCAGTGAGCTGACCCAACTGAAGGAAGGGGATCCCCAGGCGTTGGTGCTGATTGGCTACCCCGAAAACGGTGTGGTCATTTTGCGGCAAGCTTTGGAAGAGGGGCTGTTTGACCGCTTTGTCTTCACCGATGGCATGCGCTCTCCCGATGTGGCAGCCCAGGTGGGAGCCGAAAAGCTAGAGGGATCCATCGGCGTTTCGCCCCAGGCCCTCACCGATAGCAAGGCTTACCAAATCTTTGCCGAAGCCTACAAAGCCGCCTACGGGGAGCTGCCCCCCACCCCCTACATTGACACCGCCTACGATGCCGCTTTTGTCCTGGCTCTGGCCATTCAGAAAGCCGGCAGCACCGATGGCACTGCTGTTCGGGATGCTTTGCGGGAAGTGGCCAATCCCCCCGGCACCGAGATCCTGCCCGGAGAGTGGGCCAAGGCGGTGGAGCTGATCGGCAAAGGGGAAGACATCTTCTACACCGGCGCCTCTGGATCCATCAACTTCGATGAGAATGGGGAGGTGGCCGGCACCTTTGCCCACTGGACTTTCCAAGGGGGGAAGGTGGTGGATCTGAAGGTGTTTGAGCCGGAGAGCTGATTTTCCCCTGCGGCTCCTGAGCGGGGGCCGGTTTCTCCTTCTGAGCTCCATCAAGACAATCCAGACGAGCAAGACGGGCCTGCACAGAGTACCCTCTGCAGGCTTTTTTGTGGGCCTGGGCCGCGCGGCTGTACGTCCCCAGCAGGGATCCCTCCCCATCACGTAGCTTTTTTTGCTTTTTTGCGGCAACTCAGCGGAGGGCAAAGCAGGCTAAAGTGTCGGCATCCTGGCGTCTTGTGGAGAATCCTCGATGTTGTCCACCCAACTCCTCCTCCCCGGAGTGGCAGCTCTGCTCGGCTTCGGGTTTGCTCCAGCCGTCCTGGCTCAGACTTCCCACACCCAGCAGATGGCGATCCTGAACGGCAACGCCACCACCCTGCAAAGCAACGTCCTGCAAAACACCGTCCTGATCCTGCCCAACGTTCCCCCACAACAGTACGCCGACAGTTGGGGCTGGAGGAGCAGCCGCTCTTTGCCTCCCACTCCTGCTCCCATCACCGTCGTCATCCTCAACTCCCAAGTCAACCTAGCTGCCGAGGAAGTCGAGCCGAGGTCTTGCGGCCAGCGCTGTAGGGGATCCCTGCGCCTGCCTTGAGCGGGGGAGGCTGCTTTTTGCACTCCAGACTGCCCAAGTCCGCAATCCGGTTCGCGGCCACGCTCGGATCTGGGTGGATGGGGATTGATATAATCCAGGGCAATTGTCCGCTGCTGGGCGGCAGAGGGTTTTAACGCAAGCTTGGCCCGGCTGTGCAATCTTGCTTTTTGGTGTGCGAGGGATCCCCATGAATCGTTCCAGGCAACTTCGCCCTTGGCTGGCTTCAGCTCTCACCCGCGGGATGGTGCTCTGCACCGCTTTTGCGTTTGCTGAAGCGTCCCGTAGCGCTCTGCTGATGGGATCCCCGGCTTGGGCGCAATCGGTTCCTCAGCCCGGCACCCTCGACCTGCGCACCGGTGGCGACACCCCCGCCCAGCCCTCCCCCACCCCACCCCCCACTGCCGGCGAGCCAGAAGTGTTGGTAGCGGAGGTAGTGGTTGAGGGCACTGAAGATCCGGAGCTGATCAACCGGGTTTACAGCGTCATCCGCACCCGCGCCGGCGAGGTTTCCACCCGATCCCAGTTGCGGGAAGACATCAATGCCGTGTTTGCCACCGGATTGTTTGCCGATGTGCGGGCAGTGCCTTCCGATACGCCTTTGGGGGTGCGGGTCACCTTTGAGGTCAAGCCCAACCCAATCCTGAAAGCCGTGCGCACGGAAGGGGCGAAAGTTCTGGATCCGGAAGTGCTGCGGGCCGCCTTTGCCGACCAGGAAGGGCGGGTGCTCAGCTTCGGCGAGCTGCAACTGGCTGTGGCCGAGATCGAGCAGTGGTACGCCGATAAGGGTTACGTGCTGGCCAAGGTTACGGATGTGCGCTCCTCCGAAGATGGCACCATCGTCCTGGAAATTGCCGAGGGGGTGATCGAGGATATTCGCGTTCAGGGCAACACCAAAACCCGTGACTTCATCATCACCCGCGAGTTGAAGTCCAAGCCGGGGGATGTGTTTAACCGCAACCAAATCCAGGAAGACCTGCAGGCGGTTTTTAATCTCAACCTGTTTCAAGATGTGAATGTGGGGCTCAACCCCGGCCAGGATCCCGACAAGGTGGTGGTGGTGGTGAACGTGGAAGAACGTCGCACCGGTACCTTGGGCGGCACCATCGGCGTTAGCTCCGCCACAGGGGTCTTCGCCGGCCTCAACGTCTCCGAACAAAACTTGGGCGGCAACAACCAGAGTGCCAGCTTCAACGTGCAGGTGGGCACCAACGAAACCCTCTTCGACTTAAACTTCACCGACCCGCGGATTGCCACGCTGGACATTCCCACCTCCTACAACGTCAACATCTCCAACCAGCAAAGTTCTAGCTTTGTCTTCAATGAGGGATTCACCCTGCCCAATGGGGATCCCGTGCGCATCAACCGTCTTGGTGGCGGGGTGACTTTCTCTCGCCCGATTGGGGGCAATTGGCGGGCTAGCTTGGGCACCCGCATCCAATTTGTAGAAGCTCGCAACAGCAACGGGGAGCAGCAGCGCTTCGATGTGCTGGGCAACCCGATTACCTTCAGCGAGAGCGGCCAAGACAGCTACACCACCCTGCGCCTCGGCCTTGTCAACGACGCCCGCGACAACCCCAACAGCCCCAGCCAGGGCTCGGTCTTTCGCATCTCCACAGAACAGTCGGTACGTCTGTTTCAAAATGGCTTGAATGCCAACCGCCTCGAGGCCGGCTACAGCCAGTTCATTCCCGTCAACCTGTTTGAAACCCGCAGCGAGCGACCGCAGGTATTGGCCTTTGATGTGCGAGCAGGCACGACCATCGGCGACTTGGCTCCCTACGATGCTTTCCCCATCGGTGGGGGCAGCTCGGTGCGGGGCTTTTTTGAGGGGGGTATCGGTTCCGGTCGCAGCTTTGCTACGGCAACCGCCGAGTTGCGTTTCCCCCTTTTTGACCCGGTGGGAGCCGTGGTTTTCGCCGACTACGGCACTGATCTGGGCAGTGGAGCTGCCGTGGCCGGCAATCCCGCAGCGGTGCGCAACAAGCCGGGCAGTGGTTTGGGGCTGGGGGTCGGCATTCGCATCCAATCTCCCTTGGGGCCGTTGCGCATCGACTACGCGGTTGGGCAAGGCGGAGCCGGCCAAGGCCAACTGCACTTCGGCATTGGCGAGAAGTTCTGACTTGGCCGTGGATTTCCCTGCCGGCTTGCTATCTTGGGAGCAGGTGCTCGTAATGGAAGCAACCCATGAAACAGCGACTCGGCCTACCTTTCCCCAAGGGATCCCTGGTGTTCTTGCTGTGTTTGAGCCTGGCCCTAGCTGGGTGTGGGCCACTGGCGCGTCTGGGCATCGGCACAACTCCCATCGCCACCGTAGAGCAAAATCCCTCCCGCTACACCGATGTGTATGTCCGCGGTCGCGTGGTGAACCAGATAGGGGTGTTCGGCCAGGGCGTGTATGAGATCCAAGACAACAGCGGCTCCCTCTGGGTCATCACCGACAAGGGGCTGCCGGCCATGAACAGCACAGTGACCGTGCGCGGTAAAGCCCAAGAGGGGATTGTGGTGGGGGGACGCAGCTTCGGGGTCTCGTTGGTGGAAGCCGAGCGCTTCTAGCCTGCCCCCAAAGCCAGCATCGAAACACGGCCTGCCAAGGTTTTGGCAATTTGCCGCAGCGCCTGGGCCGAGGCTGACTCAGGCTGGCTGATGACGATGGGCTGGCCCGCATCCCCCCCTTGGCGCAGGGCAATCTCCAACGGGATCCGCCCCAGCAGCGGGACACCAAGCTCGCGGGCCGTGGTCTCTCCCCCTTCCGAGCCGAAAATATCGTACTGGCGATCCGGCAGGTCGGGCGGGATGAAGTAGCTCATGTTTTCCACAATACCCAGGATGGGCACCCCCAACTGCCGAAACATGTTCAAGCCCTTGCGACTGTCCAGCAGGGCCACCGATTGGGGCGTGGTGACGATCACAGCTCCTGCAAGCGGCACTGCCTGCACTAGGGTCAATTGGGCATCGCCGGTGCCGGGGGGCATATCTACAATCAAGTAGTCCAACTCTCCCCACTGCACCTGATAGAGGAATTGCCGGATCACCCCGTTCAACATCGGCCCCCGCCAGATCACCGGCTGATCCCGCCCCACCAAAAGGCCCATCGACACCATCTTGACGCCGTAATTTTCCAAGGGGAAGATGTCTTCGCCGCCATCTTCCCGTTTTTGCACAACCAGAGACCGATCCTGCAGGCCCAGCATCAGCGGCACATTGGGGCCGTAAATGTCGGCATCCAGTAGCCCCACCCGGGCCCCGCTTTGGGCCAGCGCCACGGCCACATTTACCGACACCGAAGTTTTGCCCACTCCCCCCTTGCCGCTGGAAATGGCGATGATGTTGCGCACACCGGGGATGGACTGGCGATTCGGCAGGGAAGGGGAACGGGGGGTTTCTGCCGTTACCGTAACATCAATGGCTTCGATGGGGGCCAGCTGGCGGATGGCAGCTTTGCACTCCTCGACAATGAATTCTCGCAAAGGGCAGGCCGGCGTGGTCAGCACCAGGGTAAAGGCCACTCGCCCAGGCTCGACGCGAATATCCCGGATCATGTTCAGTTCCACCAGGCTGCGGCGCAGCTCCGGATCTTGAACAGGGCGCAACGCTTCAAGGATGGCAGCAGCATCAAGGGTGGAGGTGGTCATGGAATCGGAAGGCTCAGCGGGTCAGTCCATATTTCACTCTAATCGGTTTTTCTCGGGTTCTTGCCGGCAGGGAAGGACAGCTCCAAAACGGGCTGCCACGCTAGTCCTGGGCAAGCAGGCTGGCCGAGGCTGATTCTGGTTGGAAGACAACGCTGTTGGCCGACGGGGGAGGGCAATTGTGCAAGCGCTGAGTGGGAGTTGGCTTGTGGTTGGGGCTAACGTTCTGGGCTCAGTTGATCCCTCTGCTGGAAAAGAGGGGATCCCGCCGCCTCTCAATCGGGGACGAGCGCCGGGCCATGCCAACTCTCTTTTCTGACTCGGCCTGGGATCCCTTCTGCCGTTACTTTTCTCGGTCACCCTACCTGCCTTGTGCGGTGAGTCCTCTGGGCCCCTGCCGCTGCCCCCACCACGCTGCGCGTCCAAAAGATGCTGCCTGGGCGTTCTGTCCACAACAAGAATAAACTGTGGTCTGTTCTCGTGCCGGTATCTCAGGAAATTCAAGGAATTGGTTGTGAAGCCAGGCAAAAGTATGGAAATCCGTCCTGCCACCGCCTTAGATGTGCCCGTTTTGTTTGACCTCATCTGCGCCTTGGCCGAGTACGAGAAGCTGAGCCACCTGGTAACGGGATCCGCTGATCTGTTGCGCCACTATTTGTTTGGCCCAGAGGCTTTGGCCTCGGCGTTGTTGGCAGAAGTGGAGGGGCAAGCGGTGGGATTTGCCCTCTACTTCCGCAATTTTTCCACGTTCCTGACCCGACCAGGGATTTACCTTGAGGATCTGTTCGTGTTGCCGGAGTTTCGCGGCAGAGGCATTGGCAAAGCGCTCTTGGCGCGGGTGGCTCAGGAGGCGGTGGCCAAAGGATATGGGCGGCTGGAGTGGATGGTTTTGGATTGGAATCAGCCGGCGATAGAGTTCTATCGACGCATGGGTGCCCAGCAACATCCCGAATGGATTCTCAACCGCGTGGTGGGTGCTGATTTGGAGGCTCTGGCTCGGCTGGCCAAGGATCCCTGTCGATCTTGAGCAAGCTCCCCTCTGTTACAGACCCTAGCATTCGTGACATCCTCCCGGCGCTCGTCCTACGGACAGAGCGCGGGCTTCCCTTGGCGTCAGCGGGATGGAGTCTTTACCTCGCGGTTGGGTATTCCTACCCCACGCCACTTGTCTAGGTCTACGACCCCCGACAGAACAACTGGACAGGTGGTTTCCCTTCCCCAGCATTCCTGGGTACTAGGCTTTGTTGACGCTGGGGGGAACAGCGGCACTTTTGGGGGGTAGGCGGCGTCGGCTAGGCTGTGGACTGTACGAGGGATTTGCCGTTGAATTCACGGCTGGCTTTCAAGTTCTGTTGCGATTCAACTAGAGACCTGCGATGGCAAAATCCGTCTCCCCTGACTCATTGCCGGCAGCTCCCTGGCACGCCCTGCCCGAAGAGGAAGTTGCCCGCCAAATCGTTGCAGTGGATCTGCTTCTGGCGGCGCTTCTGGAACGGGGTCTGTCTCAAGCTGAGGTGATCCAGCGGCAGAAGCAATATGGCCCCAACGAGCTAAAGGCCAAGGCGGCTACCCCGGCCTGGGTGAAGTTTCTGCAGCAGTTCAACCAATCCTTGCTCTACATCTTGATGGTTGCCGGGGCGGTCAAGGCGTTTTTGGGATCCTGGCGCAATGCCATCGTGATCTGGGCGGTGGTGGTAATCAACGCTCTCATCGGCTACATCCAAGAGTCCAAAGCGGAGGAAGCGATCGCCGCCCTGGCCCAGTCGGTGGTGACGGAGGTCACGGTCATCCGGGATGGGCAAAAACTGCGGGTGCCCTCGCGGGAGCTGGTGCCGGGGGATGTGGTGCTGCTGAGTTCGGGAGATAAGGTGCCCGCCGACCTGCGCTTGCTGAGCGTGCGCAACTTGCAGGCGGATGAATCGGCCCTGACCGGAGAGTCGGTGCCGGTGGAAAAACGGCTGGGATCCCTGGCGGAAGACACACCCCTAGCCGACCGCCAGAACATGGCCTATGCCGGCAGCTTTGTTACCTTCGGCCAAGGAGCAGGGGTGGTGGTGGCCATCGGTAACCAGACCCAAACAGGCCGCATCTCCAAGCTGATCGAGGAAGGGGGATCCCTGCAAACTCCCCTGACACGTAAGTTTGAGGCGTTCAGCCTGACTTTGCTGAAAATTATCCTCACCTTGGCTGCGCTTACTTTTCTGGTGGGGCTGGTGCAGGGCCAAGCGGCAGCGACTGTCTTTGAGGCGGCAGTGGCGCTGGCGGTGAGTGCTATCCCCGAAGGCTTGCCGACGGTAGTCACTGTAACCTTGGCGATTGGGGTTTCCCGCATGGCAAAACGCCACGCCATTATCCGCAAGCTGCCGGCGGTGGAGACCCTGGGCAGCGCTACGGTAATTTGCTCTGACAAAACCGGCACCCTCACGGAAAACCAGATGACGGTGCAGGCCATCTACGCCGGATCCCAGCTCTACCGGGTTACCGGCAGCGGCTACAGCCCCCAGGGCCAGATCCTGTTCCAGGCGGCTGATTCCCCCATCGAAATCCATCAATTGCCTGCTCTTGAGGCTTGCCTCGTAGCTGGCTGCCTCTGCAACGACACCCGCCTCCAACCCAAGGACAAGGGCCAGTGGGAAGTTGTAGGGGATCCGACCGAGGCGGCTCTGCTTGTGGCGGCTCAGAAAGGGGGCTTGGATCGAGAAGATCTGCAGCGCCGCCGCCCTCGCCTGGACAGCATCCCCTTTGAATCCGAGTTTCAGTACATGGCCACCTTGCACTGCCTGGGGCCAGAAGAGCACTGCATCTATGTCAAGGGATCCGTAGAGGCTCTCTTGTCCCGCTGCCATAGCCAGATGGGATCCCAGGGGGAGATCCAGCCTCTGGAAGAGGAGCGGATTCGCCAGCAGGTGGAGGCGTTGGCACGACAAGGGCTGCGAGTTCTGGCCTTTGCCCAAAAAACCGTCCCCAGCAGCCAAACTCGGGTGGATCACCCAGATCTGCAGGAGGGTTTAATCTTCCTCGGTTTGCAGGGAATGATTGACCCGCCGCGGCCGGAGGCCATTGCCGCCGTGCGTTCCTGTCAAACGGCTGGGATCCAGGTGAAGATGATCACCGGCGACCACGTGCTCACGGCTCAAGCCATTGCCGAGCAGATGGGCCTGGGGGGTGGAAAACCTGTGCAAGCCTACAGCGGTCGAGATCTGGAGCAGCTCAGCCCGGAGGAATTTGTGGAAGCTGCCAATCGGGGATCCGTCTTCGCACGGGTGGTGCCAGAGCAAAAGCTGCGCCTGGTGGAAGCTCTGCAAGCGCGGGGGCAGATCGTGGCCATGACCGGCGATGGGGTGAACGACGCTCCGGCCTTGAAGCAAGCAGATGTGGGGATTGCCATGGGGCGAGGCGGCACCGAAGTGGCCAAAGCTGCTGCCGACATGATCCTGACCGATGACAACTTCGCCTCCATTGAGGCAGCCGTTGAGGAGGGGCGCACGGTTTACAACAACCTGCTCAAAGCCATTGCCTTCATCCTGCCGGTGAACGGGGGGGAATCGATGACGATTCTCCTCAGCGTGCTGCTCAACCGCGAGCTCCCCATTCTGGCCATTCAAGTGCTGTGGCTAAACATGATCAACTCCATCACCATGACGGTGCCTCTTGCCTTTGAGCCGAGCACAGGCCGAGAGATGACTCGCCCACCGCGGGATCCGGAGGCCAACTTGCTCTCTCCTAGGCTGCTGCAGCGCATCCTGCTGGTGTCCGTGTTCAACTGGATCTTGATCTTCGGGGTTTTTGAATACATTGAACAAACCACCGGCAACCTTAACCTGGCCCGCACCATGGCCATCCAAGCGTTGGTGATCGGGCGCATCTTCTACTTGCTCAGCCTCAGCCAGGCCATTCCTACCCTGTTGGGCCGTGGACGTGCCAGCCAATTGGAGCGCCATGAGCGCCTCATGGATACAGCAGCCATTGCCATCGGCATTGGGGCGGCCATCCTGCTGCAGATCCTCTTCAGCCAGTGGAGCCTGTTCAACATTATCTTCGACACAGCACCCCTGTCTTGGGAGCAATGGGGCTTTTGTTTGCTGGTGAGCTTGCCACTCATCGTTGTCTCAGCGGCAGCCAATCGAGTGGATCCTGAATGAATAACTTGCTTTGGGCAACTCGCGCTCACTGCGCTCCCATCTGAAGAAGTGCCGAAGAGGGGATCCCTCAGCCACTACTCAGATGTAGCCGGCCTCTGCCAAGAGATAAAAATGCCTGCTGGCCTAGGTCTGATGGCATCCAGCTTCACACCGCTCTGGCTGTCTTTTCGACCGATTTGCGCAAGGCAATCACCATCTCAGCGGCGGTTTTTTGGAAAGTCGAGCCTGTTTTCTGGCTGTGATCAGAGTTTGGGGCAGCCGACGAGTGGGGATGAGGCTGTAGAAAGCGGTGAGTCGGATCTACACCGCGGTACTACCCCCAAGGCGATCTTTTGTCAGCTCCATCCACAAAAGCCCCAGCACTCTTCAGGGCTTGAGTTCTTTTTGCCCCCATCACCTTTTGGCAAGGGCAGGAACACCTCTTGAGGGAGACGAGGTTTTTCCTTCGGAGCTGCTGGCTCAAGGAACAAGAGAAAAACCTGTCTTCAAAAAAGTCTCAGACTTTCGGTTGCAGGAGTACATCACAAGGGTATGATCTTAAGAGAAGGATGTAGGACATTAAAAAATGTCAGATATACCACCACAACCTTTAACCGGGAAGGCTCTGCTCCAGAAGGTCGAAGCGTTGGGGCATCTTCCACGCCGAGAAACGGCAAAGCGATGTGGCTATGTAACCATGACCAAGACCAACAAGCCTCGCGTCAACTTGAATGAGTTCTATGACGCGGTGCTGGCGGCAAAAGGTCTGAGTCTCAGCCCAAGTTCCAGCCGAGACAAGCGCGGTCGTGAACCAACCTTTCGGGTCAGCGTTCACAAAAATGGGCAGTTGATCATTGGGTCGGCCTACACCGAAAAAATGAATCTCAAACCCGGGGATGAGTTCGAGATTCAGCTAGGTTACAAGCACATTCACCTCAAGCAAGTGCTAAACGGCCAGGTGGTGGAGGAGTCAACCCCAAGTAAAGAAGCTTCCCCCAAAGCGACTCGCGGTCGCCGGAAAAAAACTGCTGGGGCTTGAGCCGCTGCCGGGCCGGGAGTGAGGAGAAGGGATCCAGTTGACGAACTGTCACTGCGCAGCTTTCTTCCCGCTTTGCCCTCTTTAAGATGGGATCCAAAGCCTAGGTTCACCGATCTTGCTGACCCTAGATAAGGATCCCTATGCAACAGAAGGTTCAGCCACCCCTCAAGTTTTTGCCACCGCGATTGACGCCTTGGGTCGTTCGTTTTGCTCAAGCAGGCTTGCCCTTTTGGTTGCGATGGACCAAAGGGATCCCTCGCGTTGAAGTAGAGGGGGGAGAGCGTTTGGCTCAGCTTTATCAGCAGTTTGAGGCGGGCAAGATTCGCCTGTTGGTGGCGTTTCGACACCCGACCCTCGATGATCCCCCCTGCTTGATGTACTTGTTCGCCCATCTCCTGCCGCAGGTGGCCCAACGCCAGGGGATCCGCTTTCGGGGCCGGCCCCACGTTTTGTTTGTCTACGACCGCGGCCTACCTCTGTGGCTGGGATCCGTTGCCCGTTGGGGCTTGCCGCGCTTGGGCGGGATCCCGATTTTGCGAGGCCGTCTGGATCGGGCAGGGCTAAAAAGTTCTCGTGAGCAGTTTGTATCGGGCCGATATCCGCTGGCGGTAGCTCCAGAAGGAACGATCAACGGTATGAGCAGTCTTCTCAACCCGTTGGAGCCGGGGGTAGCCCAGATGAGCTTTTGGGCGGTGGAGGATCTGCACAAGGCGGGACGGCCAGAGCAGGTGCTGATCTTGCCGGTAGGCCTTCGCTATTCCTACCTGCGGGATCCCAGTGCCGCTCTGAATAGATTGCTCAGCCGCATGGAGGCCGATTGCAAGCTGCCACCCCCGCGCTCAACCCATGCCAGTCAGGCCTTTTTGCTGGCCCGTATCCTTCGCTTGGGAGAACACCTGCTGCAAGTCGTGCAGACCTTCTATGAGCGCTTTTATGCCCCTGCCCTTCCTGCTGCAGATAGAGCCCAAGTTAAAGAGGGGGATCTGTTGGCGCGTCTTCAAAGCTTATCGGATCTGGCCCTGCGCGTGGCCGAGCAGCATTTTGGTCTGGAGCCCCAGGGAGACTTAATCGAGCGGCGGCACCGCATCGAACAGGCGGGCTGGGCCTGGATCTACCGCGAAGATATTGCCGATATTGCTGGTCTCTCGGCTCTGGAGAGGGGGCTGGCCAATCGAGTGGCTGCTGAGGCCAGTTTTCACCTCTGGCACATGCGCTTGGCGGAAACCTTGATGGTGTTTGCGGTGCGCCCCATGCCCGAGCAGCCCAGTCTAAGTCTAGACGAGTTGGCGGAAACCGCCCTGCGCCTCTGGAGTCTGCTGGCTTGGATCAAAGGAGAAAATCCCGTCGGAACTGCTCCCCCCCGCTTGGGCCCCCGCCTGGCCCGTTTCAGCATTGGGGATCCCCTCTCGGTTTCCGAACGCTGGCCCGCCTACCAGGCCAACCGCCGACAAGCCGTACAAGCCCTCACCCAAGATTTGCAAGCGGAAATGGAGCGGCTTATCCAAGGGATCCCGTGCTCCCCTGCGGTCCTCCCTGCTGTCTGACATGCCTAGTCGGCTCAGGGGCAAAAAGTGTAACAATTCCTGAGACATCTTGTGAGATATTTCGTGAAAGTAAGACGAACTTTTGCATTATCTGACAAGCAGGTGAAGGAAAGGGGAAGTTTCTGGCTCTTGGGGTAGAAAGGGGGCAGAAAGGAAGTGAGGCTCGTTGGCTTGGTCTATGTCTGATGAGCTGCTCCGCGCCATCCGCAGACGCGACCTAGAGGCCGCCACTTCAGCCGTGCAGCACTTGCGTTCTCGCCATTTAAGTGAAGCTGTGATCACCTCGATGGTGATGGTGGCCGTGGAGCGGTTGGCATGGGATGAAGGCGACCGGGCCGCCGCCAGTTGGTTACTGCGTCGCTGCTCCAGACGACGGCGCTGAAGGGATCCCCCCTGGCCCAGAGGTCATTGCGATACTTCCCCTTTCCCTGGATCCGAGGGGCTTCCCGTGTCAACCTGCCCACAAAGCCCTATCCGCAGAGGGATTAGCTTTCTTCCTTGCCCTTGTTCGGATCGTCGGGATGCTGTCGGTCTTCATCAAGCAAGGTAAGGGTCTACGGCATTCTCTTTGCCTATGACTCGGATCAAATCGAAGCGGCTGCCGAGCCCACCCTTGCCGAGATCGCCAAGCTGATGCGCGAGCGCACCGACCTCAGCATCCTCGTGGTCGGTCATACCGATGCAACCGGTAGCTTCGACTACAACCTAGGTCTCTCGCGGCGCCGGGCCGAGGCGGTTGTCAACCGGTTGGTTCAGCTGGGTATCGAGCAACGTCGACTCTATCCGGTTGGTGTGGGGTTCTCTGCTCCTGTGGCCAGCAACACCACTGAGGAAGGCCGGGCGAAGAATCGCCGCGTGGAGTTGGTGGATCTGGCGGGTGGCAGAATCCCCTAGGGGAGAGTTTCTGAGTTTTGGCTCAGGGCAAGCATCGCCGAAACTCTGGACACTGCGGCTGCGGCGAACTAGTTTAGAGGCAACTCTTTACTTCTAAGCTATTTCAAGGGGTGGGATCCATGCTTAGGCCCAGTCTTTTGTTCTCCGGCTCGGCGCTGTTGGGTTTGCTGTCCTTGCCGTTTTTGATCGGCGAAGGTGGCTGGTTGACCTCATCTCGTAAGAGCCAGAGTCCTGTCACTGAGGTTTCTCTACAAGCTTGGGAGCACTCCCTGCCCTCATCCCAAACCTTGTTTGAAGATGAAGCAGGTTCTGGATCTTGGCTCAGGCGGCAAGCCCAGCTGCAAGAACGGGTACAGCAGCTTGAGCAGCGCTCTCTCGCTCACCAGCAGCAGGCTCATCAGTTGCTGGTACAGCAGGCAGCTCCCCAGCCCGCCGGGGTTGTTGGCCGTTCCAGCTCAAGCCCTGCCCTGTCGGCACGGCCTCGGCGTCAGGATCCTACCCTTTCTCCATTCTCTGCTCAGGCGGATGTTCCCAATGAGCTGGCGCTGCTAACCCAATTCATCCAGCAGGAGCCGGGAAATGCGCAACTTTATCTGCAACGGGCGCAATACTTCTGGCGTCAGTCTCAGGAGGATCCTGCTGCTTTACCGCAGCCTGAGCATGCTTCTGCCATTGCTTACCTGATGCGCTCCGCTCTGCGGGATCTGGATATTGCCATTGCTTTGGATCCCTATCTGGCTGAAGCCTATTTGCTCAAGGCCAAAATCCAACACGAGCGTTTGCAAGAACCTGAGCAGGCTCTGGCAACCTTGTCTCCTCTGGATCGGATTGCCTATCACAACCCGCAACTGCACTTGATCCGCTCCCGCATCTGGGCCGAACAAGGCCATCTGGAATCGGCGTTTGATGTGTCGCATCTGGCGATTGAGCTGGCCAAGCAAAATCAAAGTGCTGCCGATCTTTTCGAGGCCTATGTCCATCGCGGCCTGATGTGGGCCAGCATCTGCGACTTCAGTTTGGCCGTTCAGGATTTCAGCCGGGCTATCGAGGTGCAGCCCCAGCGGGCTGAAGGTTACTACCACCGCGGTATGGCGCGCGCTTACCAGGGAGAGGATAGGGCTGGTGCCGCTTCCGATTTGGGTAGCGCTTTGATGTTGTGGCGGGCTTCCGGCACGGGATCCCCGGAGCTGCTGGAATATGCAGAAGCGGTACGGATGGAACTGCTACGGTAGCTGCAATTCTGGCTGGGTTTTTGCTGCGGATCTTTGGTCTGGCCGACTGGGCAGGGAAGTTCTGGGTCTAGGGTCTTTGCCCAAGAGCGTTTGGCAAGTCCAGCTAGGGCAAGCCAGGATGGTAGAGCCGTCTGTTACCTAGCCCCCTGAAGAGAACCCAGCCAGATGATGAGCCGAAGACAATTGACCATCTCCGTATCCTCCGTAGCCCTGGTGGTGGCCACAGGGATGCTGTTGTTGCTGCTGTGGCAACTGCGCAGCTTGGTGCTGACGGTGATGATCGCGGTGGTGGTGGCGGCAGCGCTGGCTCCCCTGGTGGATCTGGCCGAGCGATTACGCATCCCCCGCTGGCTGGGGGTTGTGCTGGTGTATTTGAGCTTAATTGCCGGGATTGCCGGCTTGGCTCTGCTCATTGGCCCAACGGTGGTAACTCAGACCCAGCGGTTGCTAGCGAGGTTGCCTTTCTATCTGGAGCAGTTGCAACTGCTGGTGGATACCTGGATTGCCGATCTGGCGGGGGTGGATCCGGCGGCGCTGGACTACCTAAACCAGTTGCTCGACCCTCAGTCGTTGATGAGCTGGGCGGTTCGCTCGGGACAACGGGTGCTGGTGCAGTCTTTCGACTTCACCCGCGGTTTGCTGGGCGGTCTGCTGACCATGGTGCTGACCCTCTTCATTTCCGGCTACATGCTGGTGAGCGGCTCTGACTTGGTGCGGGGCTTGGTGGAGTTGTTTCCCTATCCCTGGAATGAGCGGCTTGCTGAGCAGGTACACCCGATGGCTCAGCGCATGGGGGGCTACATCCAGGGGCGGGTGCTGGTCTCTGCCATTTTGGGTGTGATGATCACCGTCTCGCTTCGCTTTCTGGGCCTGTCGGAGTTTGCTCTGGCGCTGGGGGTGATCGCCGGGTTTACCAACTTGATTCCCTTTATCGGGCCAGTACTGGGATCCCTGCCCGCCTTGGTGGTGGCGATTGTGCAGGGGGGCTGGACTTTTTTGTGGGTGCTGATCCTATATGTTGCCGTTCAAAACCTGGAAACTTATGTGTTGGATCCTCTGTTGGTGGGATCCTCGGTGCGGGTGAAGCCCTTGTATCAGTTGCTGGCGGTGCTGGGGGGCACCCAGTTGTTGGGTATTGTTGGGGCGGTGATCGTCCCCCCGTGGGTGGCGGGTATGGCGGTGCTGCTGGAGAACCTCTATCTGAAGCCCAAGCAGGAGGCAGAGGTTCGAGCCAGGCTGTATGCTCGGGCCACCGAGGCTGCTGGTTCTTTGGCTTTGCCGGGGATGGATTCTGCCGACGCGAGCAACCCAGAGCCATCTTTTTCCTCTGGTCCGAATGGCTCTTCAAATGAGCCGGAAGGGTTGCCACAGAAAGAAAGTCTCTCGCCTGCGGATCCCGTAGCCGGAAGAAGTCCTTATTAGCAAGCTTCTCATCTGATTCGCCTCTGTTGCTCTCGGAGAAGGGCTGCTGTGGTTTTGGGTAGGGTGCACATCTCAGCGGTGACGGGCATCGAGGATGAACAGAGCACTGCCTACGACGAACAGGAGGCTGGCTCCTATTCCCAGCAGGGTTTGGACAACCTTGAGATTGAGAAAGGCTGGAGCTGCGGGATCCCACGGAGGGGGGTCGCTACCCAAGGTCATCACCTCGCTCGCCGCAAACAGGCTGCTCCCCAGCAAAAACAACCAACTGGCCAACTCGTAGCGGTGGTTGCCTCTCATGTCTTCTCCGACTGCAAGTGTTTGTAGGCTTGGGCAGCGGCGGCCATTTCCGCAGCCTTTTTTGAGCGACCTTCACCGCGACCCCAGCACCGCCCTTGCCCCCAAACTTCCATGGTGAAATGAGGGGGATGCTCCTGGGCGGCCACCAGGCGGTATTCGGGCAGGCTACCCCAAAGGCGTTGGGTGAGTTCTTGCAAGGCTGCTTTGGGGTTGCGCCGAGTGGGGTCTTGGAACCATTGCTCCACTCGCCGGTGTAGATAGGGATCCAGCCAGGGATGCAGCCTGGGCAGCGTGTAAATACCCCAACTGAGATAAAAGGCTCCCAGGAGAGCCTCGAAAGCATCCGCCAGCCGCCGACCCCGCCCGGCCAAGTCGTTTTGCGAGCTGGATCCCACCTCGAGGTAGCGATCCAAGCCGTGCAGATCCGCCAGTTCTGCCAGGTAAGCATCGCTGGTCAGGTCGGAGCGAATCGCGGTCAGCTCTCCCACCGACAGATGGGGATAGGACTGAAACAAGAATTCCGTAACCAAAATTCGCAGGACAGAATCCCCCAACAACTCCAGCCGATCGTTGTTCCGTCGGCCATCCAGAGAAGGGTGAATCAGAGCCTGATCCAGCAGATCCCAACGCAGTTGTTCCAGCAAAGCCGGATCCCTGAATCCAAGGCGGGCCAGCAAATGCTCCAAGGCACGGCGACGGGGCGGGATCAACTCAACCATACACTCAGGTGCTGACGTTGCCTTAGCGGTCAGAACTGCACAGCTTAGGCCCATTTTGACCTGGGCCATCCCACCCCAGCCGGGATCCTCGCTCAGGCGGTAAGCCAGCTATGCTACAGGAGTAGTATAGGCTTTTCGAGGGAGGATCCCTGCATGCCCATCCGCGCCCATTCCCCCATTCCCACGACCCAGATGGAAGTGACCAGCATTCGGCTGGAACGTGAGCTGAAGCAGCGGCTGAAGGCGCTGGCCGGAAATCGGGGCTACCAGGCCCTCATACGGGAAATTCTTTGGAGCTATGTCCTACGCCACTCCCAAGGGGCTGCTGCCCTCAGTCCTGAGGATATTCGGGCCAGCTTCCCGGCCACGGCCCACCAAGCCCAATGCTGCGCTCTCACCGGACGGGCCATTCAACCGCAAGAGCCCATGCTGCTGGGGTGGACCACCGATGGGAAGTTTGTCGCCCTCAGCTCCTCCTGCTTTTAAGTTTTGGAGTCTCTCTCCAGTTGGCGAAAGGCTCCACCCGGGACGAATGCCACCCCTTTAGACGCCACGAAGTTCTCGATATTTTCTGGCCCGTTCCTCGGCTGGATCGGGGGCTTGAGCTTTGGCAACTGCCTCCTCCAGTTGGGCCATCACCGTCTCTGCCGGTTCAGCGGAGCGGACGACGTAAAACATTAGGTTAATGGCTTCGTTGGCTGTCAGTTTGAGGGTTTCTTTTCCCTTGGGCACCAGCGCGATCTTGCCATCTGTGGTTGTGATGGCTGTGTGGGATCCCTTGGCCAGAATCTCCCCCGCTTTTTCCAGAGTGACAAGCATATCCGTAGCTCACGGCAGCAGGACATCTACTATCCTATCGAATGTCTTGGGGCAAACGTTCCAGAAGGGTCTAAGCCATTTGGCGGATTGGGTGGGTTCATCATGGGTTGCCATGCTCTGCCAGCCAAGCATACAAGTGGGGAAACAACTTTTGATTGGCCCCTGGGAAGGGAAATTCCGACAGCTCCGCCGGGCTAACCCAGCGCACCTCGCTACATTGCAGGGCTTGGGCTTCTCCGCCCAGGTAGCGGCAGATAAAAGCGATAAGAGTAACGGTGAAATGGGTATAGGCATGTTCGACGGTGGCTAGCGGCGCGACCACCTCGATATCGATGCCGATTTCTTCTTTTACCTCCCGTACTACACACTCAGCAGCCGTTTCTCCCGGCTCGATTTTGCCTCCGGGAAACTCCCACAGCCCGCTGAGCATTGAGCTTTCCAGTCGTCGATCGATAAGGATTTCTTTTCCCCGCAGAACAATGGCAACCGCGATTTGCTTATGAGGACGGGAGGCACGGGGTGCAGACATAGGCAATTGTTGGTGTTGACCTCGATTGTAGGCGCTGCAATCCGCTTGCCAAGGGCACTGGCCACAGTGAGGCTTTTTGGGACGACAGACGGTAGCTCCCAAATCCATCAGGGCTTGGTTAAAAGCCCGTGGCTGCACGGGATCCAACAATTGCTGGGAAAGCTGCCACAACAGGGGCAGACACTGGGCCGGAGGCTGTTGCAAAGCCACCAAGCGAGCCAACACCCGCTTAACGTTGCCATCCAAAATGGGCAAAGGCTGATCGAAGGCAGCGCTGAGAATACCGCCGGCTGTGGTGCGCCCGATCCCCGGCAGAGCCAGCACCTGCTCCAAATCCCTGGGGAACTCGCCGTTCCGTTCCCGCACCAGGATTTGGGCGGCTTTGTGCAAGTTCAGGGCCCGCCGGTAGTAGCCTAGGCCCTCCCACAGTTTCAGCACCTGCTGCTGGGGGGCTGCCGCCAGTGCTGGGATCCCGGGCAGGGTTTGCATCCAGCGCTGAAAGTATGGGATAACTGTTGCCACCTGGGTTTGCTGTAACATCACTTCCGAAACCCAAATGGCGTAAGGATCCCGGGTGCGGCGCCAGGGCAGATCCCGCCCGTGTTCACGGTACCAACGCTGAAGAGACTGCCGCAAGCGTTGCAAAGAAGCCTCGTCCCAATTCCCTACCTTGTCCGGGAGGCTTGCAGCGCAGGAAAAGCTGCCCTTAGCTTCTGGAAGAGGCTGAGACTCAAGCTGCGTAAGCAAAGTGCAAAGCCCACCAGATCAGGGCCGAAACCACACCGGCCACAATTCCTGCCGAGATCAAAACGACAATTGGGCTATCCGCCCCCTTGAACTTCATAATGCCGCGATTGTAGTCAGCCATCCTTGCCTCCTACCAGCTCTGGCGTTGGGGTTGTCAGGGATGTTGATCGGGATCCAGATCTGCCAGCTCTATTCACAGGGAAAGCTGTGGCGAAGATGTCCCAGTAGAGGTGCTCCGCACCGCCGGCGCAAACATGCCTGGGGAGAAGCACCGTCCTCGGTCATGCATGATACAACCTTAGCATGGAACAGACTTTGACCCTGGTGATTTGGACTGTTTGGAATAACCAGAAGCTAGGCAACCCGCAGGACTAACCGGTCTGCTTCCCACTGTCGAAATAGGTTGAGAAGGTGGTCGGCTCTCTCTTCATGGGCAGCCAGGATCTCAGCGCCAGAACGGGCTTGATTGGCCAAGGGCAGCAGCAGCTCCACCACTTGGTAGCGGGTAGAGGCTATCATCTTGCCCGGGATGCGGGCGATAGGCCAGAAAATATCCATCTTCTGGGTCAGGATCTGGGCCGGATCCAGCTTGCCCAACAGATCTGAAAAGGGGATTTTTTGATCCCAGTAGCGCACGCTGCCATAGCGGACAAACAAGGGGTTGAGCTGCCAGCGGGAGCTCTTAAAAAATTCGACTGTAAAGGGATCCCAGTGGTCCACCTTTTTCCCTTGATGGCAACACCAGAAGAGATTTTGCGTGTGATACAGAGGCTCCAGATACTCCATGACCCGCAGTTGGTCGATGCGAGCAAGGGCCTCGTAGCGGCGATGGAACTCCGGGTGGGTGGCGGCAATCAACGGCCTGGCATTCCAATAGTCCAAGTAGGGGGCTACATCGATAAACTCCAGCCCGGCTTGGGCAAGCAAGTCGGGAATCTCGCCGATGTCGAAAGGAATATCATTGGCATGGAAGAAATTATCGACAATGTTTTCATCTTGTCCATAGTATTCTTGGTGAGCCTTGGCGTGCTTGGCCAAAAGGGAATTGGGGCTGGCTCCCTTCAGCAGTTGCCGCACAAATTCGATCTTTTCTGGGGTTGCAGGTGGGGTGATGCCCAACAACTCCAAGGCTCGCCGAATGCGGTACAGATGCCAACGGCCGGAACGGTTGTAGAGCATCAGCGCCATCACCCCATCGGGAGCCAACCGCGATGCCAGATTGCTCAAAGCCTTCACCGGATCTGCAGTGTGGTGAATCACGCCGTAGGAGCTGATCATGTCGAAGCTGCCTTCGGGCCAAGTAGAGGGATCCAGCAGATCCCCGTACTGCACAGAGCAGTTGCGTAGGCCGTGGTGCTTAATTCGCTTTTGGGCAATCTCTAGGGCCGGGCGGCTGATGTCGATCCCGACCACCGACCCATAGCCGGGGTTGCTGGCGGCAATGCCATGCACCTCCCAGCCGGTGCCACACCCGGCCACCAAAAACCTGGCTCCTGCGGGCTCTTGCAGCCTACGGGTGCGGGCGTACTGCGCCAAGGTATAGCTGCCCAGACTGGAGAAGCCCTCAAAGGGCCGGTCGTAAGGAATAGGAGGATAGGGGAAAGTCTCGTACTGGGCCTGCACCGCCCGGGTAATCTCGGCTTCGCTCACCAAAAGCACTTCCTCCCACGCGTTCTCCCCCATCCTAAGGTCTTCTTGACGCTTTGAGCCGGGAGATCTTGCTGGGTTGCCCGTCTGAGAACCTGGCCCTTCACAGCCTGGTTGTAAACCCCGCCGGAGGCAGAGCGGGCGGGACGGAGTCCTCACAAAACCGAGTGAGGCAGGCGACCCTCTGCCGAGCCGTTGGCTAAGGCCCTGCCAGAGCGTGAGTTGCCCGCTTGTAGGCTTCCTCCAGCGTCTCTGCCAAGGTGGGGTGAACGTGCACCAAGCCGGCCAGTTCTCGCACCGTGGCCCGGCGAGCAATGGCCTGAGCTGCCTCGTGAATCAAATCCGCCGCATGGGGCCCGAAGATATGGGATCCCAGCAATAGGCCGGTACTCTTGTCGAAGACCAGCTTGACCATGCCCTCCGTCTCTCCCGAAGCAATAGCCTTGGAGTTGCCGCCAAAGTAGGTGCGCACCGTGCCTACGCTGTAGCCTTCTTCCTTGGCCTGAGGCTCGGTCAGCCCTACAAAACCCATTTCCGGGTGAGTGAACACCGCTGCCGGGATGCTGAGGTAGTCCATGTAGGCAGTACGGCCACAGATGTTTTCCACGGCCACTCTCCCCTGGGCTGCCGCTGCGTGGGCCAACATCATTTTGCCTGTCACATCCCCAATGGCCCAGAGGTGAGGCAAATCGGTGGCCATGCGGCTATCGACGGGGATGAACCCCCGTTTGCCGGTGTCGATGCCCAGCTCGGCCAAGCCCAGCCCCTCTGAGACCGGGATCCGACCGGCAGCCACCAAGCAGCCATCCACCTGCAGCGTCTCGCCGTTGGAGAGGTGAATCGTTACTGGCTGGCCAGGGATCACCTGCTTGGCCGTGATCCCCACGTAGGTCTGGATTTGCCTGGGCTTAATCAGCACCCGCTGGGCCAGGCGGGCAATATCGGGGTCAAAGGCCGGCATCAGGGTCTCCAGGGCTTCGATGAGGATGACCTGGGATCCCAGGGCGGTGTAGATGTCGGCAAACTCCTGGCCGATGTAGCCGCTGCCGATAATGGCCAGCCGCTCCGGGATCCACTCCAGCCGCACCGCCTCGTCGCTGGTAAACACCGTCCGCCCATCCACCTCGATGCCAGGGGGCACAAAGGGGCGGGAGCCCGTAGCAAGAATAACATCCTGCGCCGTGTAGGTATAGGATCCCTTCTCTTCCTGGACTTCCACCTGCTGGGGTGCCACCAACTTGCCTCGCCCTCTCAGGATTGTTACCCCCAGCTTCTCCAGCGAGCGAGTCATGTCGGCGCGGATCTTCTCCACCACTTGGGCAGCATGATTGGCAATAGCCTCTCGGTTCACCTGAAGGGATCCCACTTGGATGCCCAGCCCAGAGCTATGTTGCAGTTCCCGCAGGCGTCCTGAGGCGGCCAGCAGAGCCTTGGAGGGGATGCAGCCGCGGTTGATGCAGGTGCCGCCCATTTCTGCACCTTCAACGATGGCGGTCTTCAGGCCAGATTCGACCGCATGTAAAGCAGCGCCGTGGCCGCCGACGCCGGCACCGATGATGATTACGTCAAAATCGAAGCTCATGGCGAGATTGGATAACCAGTGCCTCATTTTCTCACCTTGTTGGCCTTCCCAGAAACCTGGCTAGGGGCACCCAAGCCATGCAGTAGCATAGAGTCGCTTGTAGGCGGGTGGGGGTACACATGACACTCCAAGCTTTGATCTTCGATGTGGACGGCACGCTGGCGGACACGGAGCGGGATGGTCATCGCGTGGCCTTTAACGCTGCCTTTGCCGAGGCAGGGCTGGACTGGCACTGGTCGGTGGAGCTCTACGGCCAACTCCTGGCCATTACGGGGGGCAAAGAGCGCATTCGCCATTTCGTTGCAACCTGCCAGCCGCCGCTACCCCCTGGTGAAGATTTAAATGCCCTCATTGCCCGGCTGCACCAGGCCAAAACCCGCCACTACACTGCCCTATTGGCCCAAGGGGGGATCCCACTCCGCCCAGGGGTGAAGCGCCTCCTGCAGGAGGCCAGAGCTGCTGGGATCCGCTTGGCCATTGCCACCACCACCACGCCGGAAAATGTAACAGCCCTTTTGGAGCACACACTGCCGGAGAGCCTAAGCTGGTTTGAAGTGATCGCTGCCGGCGATATTGTCCCCGCCAAAAAGCCCGCCCCCGACATCTACTTCTACACCCTGGAACAGATGGGGCTGCCCCCCCAGGCCTGCCTGGCCTTTGAAGACTCGGAGAATGGGCTGCGCTCGGCCCAGCAGGCCGGTATTCCCACTGTGGTGACGGTAAACGACTATACCCGGGATCAGGATTTTTCCGGGGCGGCTCTGGTGCTGGATCACCTGGGGGAGCCTGAGGATCCGTTTCGGGTGTTGGCGGGAACGGTGGGATCCCACCGCTACTTCACCCTGGAGTTGGCCCGACAGATCCATGCTCAAGTTGCCCGGTCTGGAGTGGGAAGCTCATGATGGCGTCAGATCTCCAAGACCTGCAGCAGCGCCTAGAGGCCCATCTGCGCCAGGTGGCCCAGCCGCGGGATCCCGACTGGTCGCCCT
Source organism: Thermostichus sp. MS-CIW-30 (assembly GCF_054058015.1). Lineage (NCBI taxonomy): Bacteria > Bacillati > Cyanobacteriota > Cyanophyceae > Thermostichales > Thermostichaceae > Thermostichus > Thermostichus sp. MS-CIW-30. The sequence goes on along the minus strand of NZ_JBSRZW010000002.1, from coordinate 121,763 downwards.
TGGGCCATCAGCAGGTGGAGCGCTACATCCAAGAGCAGCTCTCTGGCTGGGGATCCCTGGAGTCCTTCCCCTTTGAGGCCGGTGGCCGCCTGCACCGCAACTGGATCTTGAAATTGCCGGGATCCCGTTCTGGCCGCCAACCCATCCTCATCGGAGCCCACTTTGACGCTGCCCCGGCAACCCCTGGAGCAGACGACAACGCCAGCGGCATAGCGGTGTTGCTGGAATTGGCCCGCCATTTTGCCGCCAACCCTGCCCCTTCCCCCCTGTGGCTGGTGGCTTTTGACCTGGAGGAGCGGGGGATGGTGGGCAGTGGGGCTTACGCCCAGTTTCTTCAACGTCAGAGGCAATCCCTACGGCTGATGCTGTCTTTGGAAATGCTGGGCTACCGGGATCCCGCCCCCGGATCCCAGGACTATCCCGCCGGCCTTGAGAAGCTTTACCCCAACCGGGGAGATTACATTGGCCTTATTGGCAACTGGCCCACCTGGGGGGATCTGCTCAAGCTGCAGCATGATTTTCAGAAAGCGGGGATCCCTTGTTGCTGGCTGCTGGCCGGGCAGCGAGGCTTGATCCTACCTGCCACTCGCCTGAGCGACCACTCCCCCTTTTGGGATGCGGGCTACGCCGCCGTTATGGTTACCGACACCGCCTTCTTGCGCAACCCCCACTACCACAAGCTGAGCGATACCTTGGAAACCCTAGATCCAGATTTCCTGACGGGGGTCTGCCAGGGCTTGATGGCCGGGATCCGCTCGCTGTAGCTCTTCCAAACACCACAGTCGTTCAACAACAAGTAGCGTGCGTTAAGTCCTAACTCCCCTCTCTCTGGAAGGAGGCTGGGGGTAAGGGTAGAGTTGGCATCCTCAGTACGGAGATTTCTCCAGGGGGTTCGCGATTCTTCGACTGGATCCTTTGTTGATGAGGGGAGACAATGGATGAGAGTAGTAAGACGAGAGTAGTAGCAGGGAAAAGGTTAAAAAACCTGCCTTGGCACTGTAAAACTCAGCAGGAGATTGCGTATGAGCGCTTTTGCCCAAGCTCCCAAAAAGTGTGTTTCCGCCGCTTTCAAAGAAGAGGTCAAGCTGCAAGAGTGTATCCAGCGGCTTTTGAACCGTGGCATTCCCAACGATTGCATCTCCATTATTGGCCGCAACTTTCAAACCGAAGCCAAAATTACCGGGTTTATCACCCGCAAAGAGGTGGTTCTGGACGGTCTGACCAATGGGGCCATCTATGGATCCCTGTTCGGATCCCTGCTGGGGCTGCTCACTGGCGTGGGGGTGCTGTTCATTCCCTTTTTGGGGGCAGTGGTGGCCGCTGGGCCTCTGGGAGCCGCTTTGTTGGGGGCAACGGGCGGCGCTTTGTACGGAGCACTGGGAGCGGGCCTGGGATCCGCCCTGATTGCCTTGGGTATGCCGCAGGAGAAAGCCGCCATCTACCAAACCCGGGTACAGGCGGGCGAGTTCTTGTTGGTGGTGCAAGTACCGGAAGAGAAGTCGGGCGAAATTTACTGGCTGCTGCAGAGTGCTGGCGGAGAGGAAGTTTCCATTGCCGACTTGAACTTGCCCGGTGAGCCAGAGGGAGACTTAACCCCAGAGAGCATCTCGCCGGAAATCCGCGCTGACCTCTCGGAAGAAGCGCAGCAAACCTTTGTGGAAGCCTACAACCAAGCCAAACAAGAGAGCAATAACTCCACCCATGCACTCCTCAAAGCTTGGGAAAAGGTCAAGCAAATTTTCACACGAGATGAGAAAGGGATCTTCTCCAAACGCAAGCCCTAGCCCAAAAAGTTTCCGAAGTAGCGAGAGCACAGTAAAGCGCCATCTCGCCGCTCTGCCTGTACGTGTTCTGGGTCTGCTCCAATTTTTTAGCTGCAACCTTATATCCTGAGAATAGCCCGAAAAACTCTAACCTAACCTTGCAGGGGTGAGCCTATGGCTGCGAGTGACTTCAAGGATTATTACAAGATCCTGGGCGTCAGCAGAGATGCCTCTGCCGAGGAAATCAAGCGCGTCTATCGCAAGCTGGCCCGCCAGTATCACCCCGACGTGAACCCCGGCAACAAGGCGGCAGAGGAACGCTTTAAGGAGATCAACGAAGCCTACGAGGTGCTCTCTGATCCAGAGAAGCGGCGGCGCTACGACCAGTTTGGGCAGTACTGGCAGCGGGTGGGTACTGGTTCTGCGGCTGGAATGCCGGGCATGGAGGGCTTCGCCCAATACGCCAGCTTCGAGGAGTTTATCAACGAGCTGCTGGGCCGTATGGGATCCCGCCGCAGCGGGTTCCAGGGCTTCGCCGGCGGCTTTGGGCCGTTTGTTTCGGTGGATTTGCCGGGGCAGGATGTGGAGGGCACTCTGGGTCTCAGCTGGGCAGAAGCTTTCCACGGCACCCAGAAACGGCTGAACCTAGATGGAGAAACGCTAACTATCCGCATTCCCCCCGGCGCTAAGCCGGGCAGTCGCATCCGCGTCAAGGGCAAAGGCCAGGTCAGCCCCTTTGGCGGGCCAAGAGGGGATCTCTACCTCACCCTGGAGCTGCCCCCCCATCCCTTCTTCCGCTTTGACGGAGACAACCTGCTCTGCGAGCTGCCCATTACTCCTGACGAGGCGGCTTTGGGAGGGACGGCGGAAGTTCCCACCCCTACGGGTCGCGTGCAACTGAGGATCCCTGCCGGGGTAGACAGCGGCCAAACCCTGCGGCTGCGGGGCCAAGGCTGGCGGGATCCCCAAGGCCAGCGGAGCGACCTGCTGGTGCGGCTGAAGGTGGTGGCGCCCAAATCCCTTTCCCAGACCGAGCGGGATCTCTACGAAAAGCTGCGGCAAAGCCGTAGCTGGGATCCCCGCGCCCACTTGCAGGAGGTGAGTCTATGAGTTTGGCCATTGTGCGGGTAGAAGAACGGCTCTATACCTTCGAGCAGGCCACGGAACTGCTGGGGATCCCTCCCCACCTGCTGGAATGGCTGCTGGCCCAAGGCTTAGTGGAGGCCGAGAGCAGCTACCTGACCCCCCAACAGCTCAGGCGGTTGTTGCAAATGAGCCGCCTACACCGAGACTTGGGGCTTAACTGGACGGGGGCAGCGATGGTCTTGGACATGGCTCAGGAAATTGCCCGGCTCAGGGGGCAACTGCGCCACTACCGCGGATTTTGAGGCTGCCCAGCTAACCCATCAAGGAGATAACTCGATGAACCCTATGGAACAGATCATCCGACGTAGCCAGGTGGTGGGCCTGCTGGCCCTCGATGGCAGCACTGCTACCGCCTTGGGCACTGTAGAAGAAGTCTGGGTTGACCCAACAGGGCGGGTATGCTACTTCACCAGCCAGCAGGGATACACCCCTCTGGAGCAGATTTCTCTGATCGGGCCAGACGCGCTGCTGACCTACTCTACCGTTTTTGCTACCCCCCTAACCCCCATCAGCTCTCTTTACCGTCGCACAGTGCGCATTGGGAATCGAGAGGTCGGCTGGATTGAGGATTTTCTCTTTGACTGGGAGACTGGAGCGATTGCCGCCTACATTCTGGGTGGCAGCATTGCCGAGCCTTGGGGGGGGCGCGCCGTTCTCCTGCCTGAGGACGTGGAAGCCATTGATGTGGACGCGGTGGTGGTTAAGGAGGATGCTCCGCAACGGCTGAAATCGGAAGCAGAAGGCTTGAAGAACTTTTGGAGCGAAAAATCTCGGCAGGTGAAACAGCTTATCCAGCGCATGGGGGATCGCCTCAAGGCGTTGGTTGGCCCACAGGATCCGCCGGAGGTGGTGCGCGTTAAGGTGAAGCAGGTGCGGGACGAGCTGGCCAAAGGGGGCAAGTTCGATCTCTCCCTACTGGACGAGGCGGCAGAGTTTCTGCAACACAAGTGGGAAACCTGGCAACATCGCCTCAGCCGCGCCGCTCAGCGCATGCAGGCTGCCCTTCAGGCTGCTTGGGAGAAGCTGACCGAATAGCAAAGAATGACTCTGCAACCTCTGGCCTGCGGTCGCCTCAGATGCTGCACATTTGCTTCCCAACTGCTTCCCAACTCCCCTCTTCCTCTGGGAAAGGGGCTGGGGGGCAACAGCATGAGGTGCTTGGGGAGTCCGTCCCACTGCTCGACCGGAACTGTTGCAAGCCAGTCCTCGACCAAACCCAGCTGACGGACGGCGGCTTTTTCGGCTACGATCTAAGATCGCTGTCAATGCTCGGATCAGGTTTCAAGACCCCCGCAGGGCACCTGTACGGCAGGGAGAAAGATGACTTACGCAATTGTGGAAACCGGCGGTAAGCAGCTTTGGGTGGAGCCGGGGCGTTTTTACGAGGTCGATCGCCTGGCGGAAGTGGAGGAGAACAGCCCCTTCGATTTGTCTCGTGTGCTGTTGATCAACCACGAGGGACAAATCACGTTGGGGCATCCCTACGTTTCGGAGGCGGTCGTCAGGGCACGGGTTTTACAGCATCGGCGCGGCGATAAAATCATCGTCTACAAGATGAGGCCAAAGAAAAAGACCCGCAAAAAGAGGGGTCATCGGCAACCGCTGACCCGTCTGCTGATCGAGTCTATTGAACTCAATGGGGTGCCCCTAGCCACGGCACCATCCCGTACGGAAGCGGCTCCAGAGTCTAACCCAGAGGCAGCCCCTTCGGCAGCGGCGACAGGGATCCCTGCGGATGAGGAATAAACTCTGAACTCAGGTGTCCTGAATCCCGATTTTTTTATCTCGTTTCTGTTGATCACGCAGTTGCATAGGAGGCGTTATGGCTCATAAGAAGGGAACGGGCAGCACTCGCAACGGTCGAGATTCCAATGCCAAGCGGCTGGGGGTGAAGCGCTATGGGGGCGAGCTGGTGCATCCCGGCCACATTCTGGTCAGGCAGCGGGGCACCAAGTTTCACCCAGGGGTGAACGTGCGCATCGGCGGCGACGACACCTTGTATTCTGTGGTCACCGGCATTGTGACTTTTGAGCGCTATGGCAAGTGGCGGCAAAAGGTGAGTGTCTACCCAGCTGAGGTGGCTGCCCAGTAGGGAAAGGCCCAGCTTTGAAACTGCCTGGGAGAGCATGACTCTAGTCAATAATAAGCTCAACTATACTGAAAATAATGTATAATATGTTCAGTACGGATTACTACCAGTTGATCTTTCTGTTTACTTTCGAGTCTGCCAACATGGTAGCCAAAGCAAAGCAGAAAATTGGTAGTAAGACGACACGGAAACTGCGCTTTGGGTATTCTACTCAAAGCTTTGCGGGATACCGCCATTCTGTTTGGAAACAAACAGAATGCTATCGCTGCATAGTTGAACAGTGATGTTCAGCAGTGCTCAGCGTAAATGTATCAGTTTCTTCCGCAAGAGAAGATTCTCGCTTCTGTCGACCAAGCTGCTTGCCGGGCTGAAAACTGTCTGCTCCAGAGCAGACAGGGTTTTGCTGTTGCTGGTTCCTGAACTTTTTTCGTTCTTGAGGATTGGGGCCAGCCGGAAGAGAAGAGGAGCTAGGGATCCCTGACCCTTCAAGGGCGAAAATGGCAAAAGCGTGGAAGGCAGAAAGCTGATGCGGGTGTATTTGTTTCGCTGGGCAGGGTTGCTTCACCTCATTGCCGGGGTGATGTACCTCTACTGGCGACTGACAGCCGGGTTGATGGATTTGGGATCCCTTTTGTTTTGGGGGGCAGAGCTGTATGTTTGGCTGGCGGCGGTGGGCTTTACCCTCAGCCGCTATCCCCAAGTGCCGAGAGAGACGATCCCATCCCCAGAGGTCCTGCGGCGGTCGTTTTTCCAGTTACCGCGAGTGGATGTGCTGGTGATGCGCCAGTGGGATTCCGTAGAGGCAACCCGGCAAACAGTGCTTTCGGCTCTGCACCTCGACTACCCTTGGGAGCGGTTGTTTGTCCACATTGTGGATCGGGTAGAGGATGAGGAGATGGCCAAGGCGGCGCGGGCCATTCCCTGCGAATACTGGGCCTGCCCTAGCCCCACAGCCGACCCCCTGGCTTACGCGATGGGATCCCCTCATATCCAAGGGGAGTATCTCCTCCTAGTACAGCCGGGCCATTTTCTCGAGCGGGACTTCCTGTGGCAGACCTTGCCCCACTTTTACGACTCGCCGGAGCGGGCTCCAATTGTCAACCGAACTGGCTTTGTGCAGGCAATGCTGCGCACCCTAGGCCAGCCCAGAGCCGTTCACCCACTGCAGCAGCTCTTGGCGGTGGGATCCGAAGGGTATCAGGCGGCACCCCTGTTGGGTTCTGGCTGTCTCATCCGGCGCAAGGCTTTGGAAGGGATCCCGCGGATTGACATTCGTCGCCCTGTGCAGTTGGGGTGTCAGATGCACTGCCGCGGCTGGCAGTCTCAATTGGTTCGCCAAACCCAGGTTACGGGTGTTTTGTTGCCCTTGCGCAACCGCCGCGTTGCTTTGCTGGCTTTGTTTTCGGCCTTGAGGGAAAATCCCTTCTGGGGCAAGCCGACCACACAGCAGCAGCGCTTTCAATACCTGTGGCTGGCCCTCTGGGCTGCCGGTGGGATGGCGGAGCTGGTCTACTTGGCGGTGCCGATGGTCTTTCTCTGCACGGGGTGGATGCCGGTGCCGGCCTTTGACCGGGTCTTCTTCGCGTGGTTTTTGCCTTATGCTCTCCTGGGGCGCATCAGTTGGCTCTTGGCCTTTCCCCCCCATCTGTGGGGGGCAGCTTGGCAGTCGGAACGGCAGACGGGCAGCCAGTTTTTTCAGTCCATCCAGGCGCTGGTGCAAAGTCTGCAGGGAGTGCCCCCCTATCCCGAGCAGCCTTCCCAGCTCTCCTTGGGGCCTCAGGCTCTGGCTATTGTGCTGACTTTTCTGGCTATGGGGGTGGGATCCCTGCGTTTTGCCGGCAGTTGGGATCCCTCTTGGCCTGAGCTGCTGTTTGGCTTGGTCTGGGCCTTCTACAACCTGATGATCCTGACGGTGCGCCCCGACGATCACGATTTTGCCGGCTTTGCTTTTCCCAGCAGCAGCGCCGCTGCGGCGACAGAAGAGAGCGCCGACCCATAGGCTGCCAAGCCAAGACAAGTTCATCGCAAAACCAAATCCCCACATCCATTCAGCTGCTGCATGGATGAAATGGCAGGCTGCCGCGGCAGATGGTGGGCAAACGCTATGCTGTGAGAAGTGTAGGATAAGTAGATCGGCACAGGTTGTCTCCAACTCTCCGGGGAGGTGTACCGGTGGAGAGGGGGGATCCCTGGCCAAGTCGCCCCTCCTGTTTGCAGGATTGAACGCGGTCTTCTAGGTTCAGAACGACACACCTGTGGAGTCAGAGAGACCCCCCCTTCGACTGCTCCCCCTGGGTACGGATCCCTGGCAGCAGGGCTGTGCCTATTGGCTGGAGATGGGATCCCACCGTTTGCTTCTCGATTGCGGGTTGCCCGCTCCTGCCCTCTTTAAGGCTCTGCCAGGGATCCCGGATGCGGTAATCTGCAGCCATGCTCACTTTGACCATGTGCAAGGGCTACCTGCTTTTCATCGTCGTTACCCTCAGGTACCTCTCTACGCCACGCCGGTGACTGCTCATTTGGCCGCTGGTCTGTGGGAGTGTGGCGTTTGGCCAGGCTACGACCGGGACATTCGCTTTCCCCCCTTTCGGGCGCTGCCTTTGGGCCGGGCGCGAGAGATTTTGCCCCATCTGATGCTCACTTTCTTTGCGGCTGGGCATCTGCCGGGAGCGGCGGCAACCCTGCTGCAAAATACCCAAACCACTCCGGCCCAAGCCTGCGTGTACACGGGCGACTGTTCCCTGGCCTCAACTCGCTTTGCCCCCGGCTTGGATCTCATTGCTTTGCGCCACTGGCAGCCGGACGTGTTGCTCATCGAGGCTTCGCTGGGATCCACCCGCCATCCACCCCGTCGTCACCTGGAAAATCGCCTGGTGGAGCGGTTGCTCAGCGCCTTGGAAGCGGGGCAAACGGTGCTGTTTCCCCTGCCAGTGTTGGGGTTGGGGCAGGAGCTGATCTTTCTCCTCAAAGCCCACCACCGCTTTACCCAAGCCCCCCAAGAGCTCAAGATATGGGTGGCGCCGGGGCTGGCGGCAGGCTGCAATCTCTACGAGCGCTTGCTCACCTACCTGCCGGAGCCGGTGCGCAATTTCGCCACCTACCAGCCCTTGTTCTGGGAAGACCGCCTGCAGCCGCGGGTTCAGCCCCTTACCGAAGCGGATCCTCTGCCCCAAGGCTTGCTGCTGTGCGACGCCGATGCCGGGCCTGAGGCTTGGGATCCAATTTGGTCGAGGTTGTTGGCCCAACCGCAGCGCTCCTGTCTGCTGGTGCGGCTGCCAGAGGTGGAACTGGCTACCCCGTTTGAGCGTTGGCCGGCGCCGCTGCGCTCCCGCATTGCCGTTGAATGGATAACCTGGCACAGCCACAACGATGTCGGGCATCTCACCCAGATCATCCACACCTTTCGCCCCCAGCATTTGGTCTTGGTTCACGCCGACCCCAAGCAGGCTCAGGATCTGGCGGATCTGCCGGAGCTGTGCAATCGCTACCATGTCCACTGCCCTCAGCCTGGGCATTGGCTGGAGTTGCCCGATGGGCACCTACAAACCCCAGTTAGGCTCGCGGAGCTGAAGGCCGGTTCCCCCGCCGAGATCAGGGATCCCCCTTTGCGCTATGAGGGGGAGGTGGAAGAAGTTTGGCAGGAGCAGGGGTCGCCGCGGACTTTGGCGGGGGTACAGGTGCGTCTGCCCCCCCAGATTACCCAGGATCCCCGTTGGCCGGCCTGGGCCGATACCGGCCTGGTGGAAGCCCGCTGGCAGGGATCCGAACTGGTGCTGCGCGGCCTTTCTCCACGGGAGCTGATCCGCCCGGCAGAGGCTGCCCCTTCTCCAGCAGGGATCGTGCCGCGTCCAAAACAGCCTTCTGTATCCAGTCATCACGGTGGCAAAAAGTGCCAAAATTGTCGCTTTGCCCGCCAGATCTTGACTTCCCAAGCCCAAGCCTTTCGCTGCGATCAGGAACGCTCTCCCCTCTACCGCCTCAGGGTGGATCCCCAGGGGAGCTGCCCCTACCATCAGCCGCAGGAGATCCGCTCTTCCGGTTAGCCGTCAAGCCAGGGAAGCCCAAAGGCTAGAATGGGGCAAGTCGCGGTGCCAACCATGCTTGAGCAAGATTCCTGGGCAAATCATCGCCGTGGGCCGGTCGGATCCCTGGAGCGCCCAGCCGAGGCCTTGGCTGCGGCCAGCCCGCCCGTAGTGCAGATGGTTGGGGTGAACAAAGTCTATCCACTGCCGGAGGGCAGTTTTCAGGCCCTCTACGATATCGACTTGGCGATCCAGCCGGGAGAGTATTGCGCCATCATCGGGCCCTCTGGATCCGGCAAATCCACCCTGATGAACCTCATCGGCTGCTTGGATCGGCCCAGCTCAGGGCGCTACTGGCTGGATGGGGTGGAAGTTTCCACCCTGACCGATCGCGATTTGGCCCACATTCGCAACCAAAAAATCGGCTTTGTCTTCCAGCAGTTCCATCTCCTGCCCGTCTTGACGGCGCTGGAGAACGTCATGCTGCCCTTGGCCTATGCCGGGATCCCGGAGCCGGAGCAACGCCGGCGGGCCAAGCAAGCCCTAGAACAAGTCGGCTTGGGGAGCAAACTGCAGCAGCGTCCGGCCCAACTCTCCGGCGGCCAGCAGCAGCGGGTGGCGATTGCTCGTGCCATTGTCAACCGACCCCAACTGTTGCTGGCTGATGAGCCGACTGGGGCTCTGGATAGCCATACCGGCCAGGAAGTGCTGAACCTTTTTGCGGAGCTCCACCGGCAGGGCATCACCCTGGTCGTGGTCACCCATGACCTTGAAGTAGCCCAGGCCGCCCAGCGCATTATCCGGGTTGGGGATGGCCGTTTGCTGGATTGAGAGGGATCCGCCTGGGGGCAGTTGGGTTCAGGAGAGTTCCCAGTTGCGGTGAACTGGCGTGCCGGATGGATCCCCAGCTTCCCTCTCCCTTTGGGTGAAGGTCAAAGGGAATGTCTTAAACGGGCATGGGATAACCCTATCTAGGATGGCCCAGCTTAGGCTACTCTAAACGCAACTGAGGGCTTGGGAAGAGGATCCGTCCATGAAACTGATCGAAGATATCATCCGATTTTTGGAAACCCGCCTGGAGGAATTTCTCAGGGCCCACCCCGAGATCGAGCTGCAAGCCCTCGATGAGCAGTTGCGCCAGCAGGAATCGGATACCCTGCAGCTGTTGCAGGAAAGCCGCGTCCAAGAGGAGGCTCTCCAAAAAAGCATTCTCAACTTAGCCGAGGAGATTAAAACCTGGCACTTTCGCATTGAGAAGGCGCAGCGGGCCAATCGTCCCGATCTGGCCGAAGGAGCGCGACGCCGGGAAGCTGAGCTGTTGGAGAGGGGCAGCCAGCTATGGAGTCAAATGAAGGCCCAAAAGGAGAAAATCCAACAAATGGAAGCGCTGCTGCCGCAAATTCGCCAGCGCCGCCAAGAAGTGAAGGCTAAGCTTCAGGAGGTAAGAGCCGCGCAAGCCAAAGGCATCGACAACCCGGACCGGAATTTCAGCCCTTGGGGAAAACCTTTCGAGGCTTGGGATGAATTGGAAGAGCAATTTCGTCAGCTAGAGGTGGAAAACGAATTGAATGACACGAAGAGGAAGGTGCGGGAACAGCAGCGGCGGTAACAGCCTGACCCAAAATCTTGTTAGTTTGCTAATGTTGAATCCAGTCGCAACAGCCAAAATCGAGCTGGGCGGAACTTGTGATTTAAGCCCTTGGTCTCAAGAGCCATAGCCACATCATTTCCAGAACTTTCTCTGGCACCGACCGGGAAGAAAAGTCTCTCCTCTCCCCCAAGAGTGATACGCTATTGGGCATGAATGAGTTGTATCTGAATCACCCCACATTTGGTCTGCTCTACAGCCTGTGTCAGGTCGACGAAAATCAGGCTCTCTTCACCACTCTCTACGCCCAAAGGCTCTTTTTTCGGGTTTACTTCAGGCCGCCGGATAACAGCGGGGATCCTGCTGCCATGGAGGAGTTGGTCTTCGATCCGATTAGCCGTAATGAGGCTCGCCAGCTCATCGAAGAGCAAATGCGCCTGCTGCGCCGTGCTGCCCGCCAAGATGAGCTAGAACAATTGCAGTTGATCTACAAGCAAACCTTTTCCTGAAAGAGGGTTTTCTGAAGGTCTTGCAGGGCTCAGGACGAGGGTTTTGTTCCTCAGATAAGATAGCCACCTAAAACTGAGACAGAAAGCGCAGGTCGCTGGTATAAAACAGGCGGATATCCTGAATGCCGTGGAGGAGCATGGCCATCCGCTCAATGCCGATCCCTGCCGCAAATCCGGTGTAGCGCTCCGGGTCGTAGCCCACCGCTTGAAATACATTGGGATCCACCATGCCGCAGCCGAAGATTTCCAGCCATTTCGAGCCAAAGCGCACGTCCATCTCAGCAGAAGGCTCGGTAAAGGGAAAATAGCTGGGCCGAAAGCGGGTTTCTCGCTTGCCCAATAGGCGGGTGATGAAAGTGTTGAGGGTGCCCTTCAGGTCGGAAAAGGTGAGGTTCTCGCCCACCGCCAAAATTTCCATCTGGTGAAACACAGCGGAGTGGGTGGCATCCACGGTATCGCGGCGCATCACCCGACCGGCATGCACAATGCGCAGCGGCGGCTGGTGTTGCTCCATGTAGCGCACCTGCACCGAGGAGGTTTGGGTACGCATCAGGTAGCCATTGGCCAGGTAGAGGGTATCCTGCATATCCCGCGCCGGATGGTCGGCAGGGGTGTTGAGGGCCTCGAAGTTGTAGTACTCCGTCTCGAGCTCAGGCCCATGCACCACGGTGTAGCCCATTCCCACAAAGATATCGAGCATGCGGTCGATGGTGGCCTGCAGCGGATGGATCCGCCCCAGAGGCCGACGGGGCCCGGGCATGGTGACATCTAGGCGCTCTGCTTCTAGGCGGGCCAGCAGTTGAGCTTCGCCAAGGGCCTGTTTGCGCTGCTCCAGACTGGATTGGAGGGCCTCTTTAAAGGTGTTGGCCAAAGCGCCAATGGCAGGCCGTTCTTCTGGGGGCAGCTTCCCCATCCCCCCCAAGATTTTGGAGAGCTTGCCTTTCTTACCCAGGTAGTCGATGCGGATCTGCTCCAAAGCATCCAGATCGGCAGCTTGTTCCACTTGGGCGAGGGCCTCGCTTTGCAGGGTGAGAAGCTGTTGGCAAAGCGTGTCTTTTTCGTCTTGCATGGGGCCGATTCCAAGGGCAGAAGGGATCCCTGGGGTTGTGAGGAGTCCCTACAAAGGTATCACAGGAGGGAGCTCGGTCGCGCCTTTGCATCCGATGGGGTTGGTCAGCAGCAGGGGGAACCCTTTTGGGGAACTAGCTCTGAGGCGCCGAATCTGGCAACAGACACCCCAAAGCATCACACCCCGCCGGCCCCTCTGCTGTCAGGGTCAGGTTGCGGTCGTAGCGGGCCAGGGCCGCGAAGAAGTTATCTGTCCGCCGTCTCTGCTTGACCTCGGCCACCAGCCGCTCATAGGTGGGCTTGTCGATTTTCTCAAAAGGCAGGCGGGGGAAGGGGGCATCGAAGCGGGCCAGCAGCGCTGCGCTGATGTAGCCCTCGTCGTCGCGGATGGCTTCGTAGATACGGGATCCCAGAGCTTCCACCTCGTCCTCCCGCAGCTCGATGGTGGCGGAGGTGTTGTGGGTGGTGTAGTACTTCTGAACCTGCATATAGAAGTCAAACTGGGCCAGGGCCGAGAATTGCTCGATCTCGATCTGGCCAGCACCGGGCAGGTTGGCCCATTCTACTTCCACAGGCAGTTCCACCAGCCATTCGGTACAGCGGGGATCAAAGGGGTCGTTGAGCAAGTTCCCGTTTTCATCTTTGTCCGCCTGAGCAGGTACCACCGAGTAGCCATAGTCCAGACAGGCCAGCGCCACCGGGTCATTTTTGGCAAAGGTGATGCGGCGGATGTAGCGTTGGGCTTTGGGCGGGTGCCAGCCGGGAGAGGCGTTGGTGAGCAGCGACTTGGTGCCGGCGGGCTGAACCGTGGTGCAGCGGTTGGGGCGGCGCAGGCTGTGGCGGTCGCAGTAGTCCCAGACCACGCGGTGGACGATCTCCTTCCAGCGGCTGAGGTATTCCCGCTCCTGCTGCTTGAATTCCTTCCCGATGGGGGTATCGGGTCTCCCTTCCTGCCACCAGCGCAGCCATTCAACCCCAAAGGCTTTGACGCAAAAGTCGAACAGGCCTGTGAACGAGACGCCGACGATGGGATCCCATTCCCGCGAGCGCTGGAAGCGAGGTTCCACAAAGTGGTGGTGGAGCAGAGCTGCCACCGTGAGGGCTCCCGCCGTGAAGGCGTCTTCCTGCTCCTGCCAGTTCTGGGGATCCAGCCGGTTGAGGTGGATCTCGGCCAGATTGCAGTGGAAGTCGAATCCGATGATCTCGCCGCAGTTGTGGACGACTAGCCCGTTTGCATCAAAGCAGCTGGGGCCGGGCACGGTGCAGTCATAGACCGGTTCCACCCCGTCAGGCTCCAGCGCTGCAACCGTGACGGCAAACCGCTCTCGGTTAAGCCGGGGCTGATAGCTGCCCAGCAGTTCGCCTAGCTTCTGGGCTTTGCGGGGTTCGCGGAAGCCCACTACTGCTTGAAACTGGTGCAGGTTGTCCTTAGTGATAACCAGCTCGTGAGCGATAACCAGCTCGTGAGCGATAACCAGCTCGTGCTGCGCGGCTGGCTGGCGCTGGCTGGCGGGCAGCAGGTGATATCCAGCGGGACGGATGGCCGAGACAATCCCCAGGCGGGCAAGCATGCGCTGCACGGCTTTGAGGGTGTCCAGGTTGCTTTGGGAGAGCCGCACGCTAAGCCCCTGCACGCTGCCATCGGCATCAAACAGGCCGCACAAGAAGCCGCGGTGGAAATCGCAGCTGGTGGCCTCGACTGCCGCAGTCATTTCTTTCTGTCCTGGAGCTATGCCGAACTTGGCCGCCAGTCTTGCCAAGCCGGTGGAATGGATAACCCGACACTTCAGCTCAGGGTGATACCAGGTCTCTGGCCGGCGAGGTTCGCACCCCACCGCAGTTTGCAACCGCTGAACCGCATATGGGTTCATCTCGTCTTGGGTATCCTGCCAGTGGCGCAATACAGCTGTGTCGTTCCACTGGGTCGTCGCAAGGCTGCCGTTGCCCAACCAATTCCCCAGGAGCCAGCCTTCCTCCCAGGTTCCCTCACCATCCCACGGGGTTAGATGGCGATGGTTGTGCAGCAGGATGCGGTCGCCCGGGCGCAGGTCTTCTGCCGGCACCCATTCGGTGTACTGTGCTTTTGGGGTCTGGGCGATGACCTTGAGAACCCGATGGTTGCCTGTCAGCCGCAGAGAAAACCCCTCCTCGGTCAACAGCTTGAGCACGGGCTTGGTGCCAGAGTAGAAGAACCCGGCTGGCGTGGTGCTGAATAGCTCGCCGTTGACATAGGTGCTGTGCTGCTTGCCGATAAGGTCTTTCACCTGGCGCGGGCCGTCGCCGGTATGGATCCAGGTGTCGGCCGTAACGCAGGGGTTCAGCCCGTACCGTTGTACCCTATGCCATGCCGGGGGTTGGAGGAACGGAGAGTCGGTAGCTGCCTGCCGCTCTTCTATCCAGCGTCCGGCTCCCTCTGGCCCCTGCGAGGCATAGACGTCGAGGAACTCCCGCTTGAGCTCTGGGGTGTTGAGCAGGTCGGCGTTGGCCCGTGCTACGGCTTCCCCGGCCCACTGGATGGCGCCCTCACCGGAGTAAAACTGCTTCCGCACGGCCTCAACACATTCTTCCCGCGTCGGCTTGCGGTGAAACACCCGCGTGTGGTTAGCCATGCGCAGGGCATCTCGCTCGGGATCAATTCTCCAGTTGCCGTTTTCGTCCTGCTGCCAGAGGTTGTCTTTGGCGGTGGATCCCAGCTGGTCGTCGGCAGCAAACTGACGAATGCCAGCGCTACGACGAATGTTTCCCGCCACCACCACCACCGCCGCCTCGTCGATGAGCAAACAGCACTCCACCGAGTTCAGTTGCCGACCTACCGCCCTGTTGAGGATGGCGGCACAGCGCTCGTACAAGCCGGGCAGCTTAATGGGGTTGGCTACGCCCCCAAACCCTTTCAGCCGCTCCCCAGCCGGGCGGACATCGCTCAAGTCCACTGTCACTTCCACCTGGCCCCCAAAGCTGGGATCCGACGCCAGCTCCAGCAGCGCTTGGTAGGACTCCACCCAGCCGCGGCGGCTGTCCCCCACCTGGATGTGCACCTGGGATCCCTGCCGTTGGATGCGGGTGTGCTCCTGCCGCTCTTCGGGAGGGGTGGTGCCGATGGATCCCTTGACGTGAACCTGAAGGCGGTTGAGGATGGGACGCAAGCGGTTGATGAATTGGGGTTCCAGCACCGCTCCTGTGCCGCAGCCCATCATGGCCAGATCCATCATCAGGCCAAAGGCCCGCCAGTCCACCACCGCCAAACTGGTGCAGTTGTAGGCACCGGAGAAGTTTTCCGGCTTCTGGATCCAGTCGGTGCCCATCACCCACAAGGCTCGACCGGAGATCAACGCCTTCAACTGCCGCTGCAGACGTTCTACCAACTGCCGCTCCTGAGGGGTGAAGCGCCCCAACCGGGCAATATCGGCCAAGGTGCGATCGCAAACCTCGCTCCAAGTCTCGCGGCTGCCATCTGGGCGGCGACGGCTGTAGGTGCGGTAGAACACCGGGCTGGCCGCCGGGGCTGTGGCCGGAAACTCGCCTGGAGGCGCGGCTCCCATCGTCTGGGCGGGATCAAGTCCCTGTACTTCTTTGCTCTGTTCGCCTGAGCGGGACGAAGTCCACACCATAGCCACACCTCCTCTGCAAAGCTCGGTAGTTCCGACTCTTGAGCGCCGGTTGGCAACCCCGCCGACCCAATGCCCAACCACGTTATCACAATCTTCAGGGATCCGGTGTTGTAGGTAGTGTTGTGCTCTGAGAAGATCTTTAAGAGCCTCTAGGGATAGGGCAGGCCCGCTGTCTGCCGGGGGAGCCGCAAGGGAACGGAAGGCCCGGCAGAAGGGCTACAGTGGAGGAGAGGGATCCCAAGTTAAGGGGCTGCTTGTCGTCTTCAACGGCACCTTCCTGGGCCTTCTCCCCAGTGAGAGCTGTGTAAGGAGTTGTATCGTCATGACCAGTCGCCTGCGCATCGGTAGCTTGTGGGGGATCCCCTTTTTCATCGACTACACCTGGTTCCCGGCGGCCCTCCTGCTGGTGCTCTCCTACGGGGTGTTGACGGCGATGGGGTTGTTTCTTTCTCTGCTGGCCCATGAGTTGGCCCACAGCTTGGTGGCCCGCGCCTATGGGGTACGGGTTAACTCCATCACCCTATTTATTTTTGGGGGTATGGCAGCGATTGAGCGGGAAGTTCCCCGCCCCCTTGGGGCTTTTTGCGTGGCGGTGGCAGGCCCTCTCCTCAGCTTGGGTCTGTTTGTTTTCTTCAGCGTGGCCCGGGCTTGGGCTGTGCCGGAGTCGATGCTGGCCTCAACCCTTGCCAGCTTGGCTGCCATCAACCTGACGATTGCCCTGTTTAACCTGCTGCCGGGCCTGCCTCTGGATGGGGGGCAAATGCTCAAGGCGGCCATCTGGGGTTGGACAGGGGATCGGCAAAAGGGTATGCTGTGGGCGGCCCGAGCCGGCCAGGGGGTGGGCTGGGGTTTGGTGGGGCTAGGTCTGCTGGTGGTATTTTGGGGGAGCCTCAACGGCCTCTGGGTGGGGTTGATCGGCCTGTTTATTTTGAACACCGCCCGCCGCTACAGCCAGTACGCGCAACTGCAGCAGGTGCTGGCCCGCCTGAAAGCTGCAGATGTGATGACCCGCCAGTTTCGGGTTTTGGACGCGAACATGAGCCTGCGGGAGTTTGTGGATCGCTATCTGGTGCCTTCTTCTCTCAGGCCGGAAGCCCCAACTCAACCGGCGGACGTTTATTTTGCTGAGGAAGATGGCCGCTACCGTGGGCTGGTCAGGCCAGAATTGCTCAACGACATCGAGCGCAGCCAGTGGGATCGCCTCACCCTCAAGGCTATTCTCAAGCCGATGGAGCAACTGCAGGGGGTACGAGAAGAGACCCCCATTCCCCAGGTAATTCAGATGATGCGCCAGGCAGAACCCCGCCGCATTTTGGTTTTCACGCCCACTGGTGCCATTGCCGGCTTGATCGACCGGGGGGATGTGGTGGCCATGGCTGCCCGGCAGTTGGGGGTCGTGCTGCCCCAAGAGGTGGTGCAGCGGGTGCGCGATAGCGAAGAATGGCCCCCTGGATTTCAGGTGGAGGACAATCTGGCCGGAGAGGGATCCCCCAGTCTGGCTTGGCAGGGATCCCCGGATCTGCGCAATGAGCCTTAGGGGGATGTCTGGACAGGGAGCAGCCCAAGGTACCTAGGTTCTCCCTCTACCACAAAAGGGGTTGGGATCTGCAAGGTGGGGAGAGAAGGCCGAGAAAAGTAGTCTCAGATACTATTTCCGGGAGACCCTCTCCATCTACAATTAAGACTGTTCTCCATCAGTTAAGAATTTTGAACCGCTCTCCTCGTCTTTTGCCCGCCTACACCCACCGACTGAGCAACGGGTTAGGCGTTATCCTTCATCCCATCCCCATTGCCGATTCTGTAACCGTTGATGTCTGGGTACGGACAGGCGGACGCCATGAGCCGCCGGAGTGGCTGGGCCTATCCCATTTTTTGGAACACATGGTGTTTAAGGGCAGCGAGCGGCTGGCCCCTGGTGAGCTGGATTGGGCCGTGGAAGGACGGGGCGGAGTTACCAATGCTGCCACCGGCCAAGACTACACCCATTACTACATTACGGTGGCTGCTGCTGACCTAGCGGATACCTTGCCCTACTTGGCAGAGGTGGTTTTGCGGGCCGGGATCCCGGATCCAGAGTTTGAGCGGGAGCGGCAGGTGGTTCTGGAGGAAATTCGCCGCGCCGCCGACAACCCTGATTACACGGCCTATCAGCTTTTGATGCAGACCGCCTATGGGGAGCATCCCTATGGACGACCGGTGTTGGGCACACCGGAAAGCTTGATGCAACTGACCCCTGAGGTGATGCGCGCTTACCACCGCGCTTGGTATCGGCCTGAATCCATGACGGTGGTGGTGACGGGTGGCATCGATCCCGAGCGGGCGTTGGCCTTGGTGGAGGAGCAGTTTGGCAGCTCTGCTGCTGGGCCAGCACCGGCCAGCCCCCCCATCCCGCCCCAGCCTCGTCCCCAAGGGATCCTGCGCCGGGAGAGCGACCATGCCCGCTTGGAGCAAGCCCGTCTGAAATTGGCCTGGCCTACCGTTGGCATTGACGATTGGCAACAAGCCTGTGGCCTGGAGATGTTGGCTTCTCTGCTGGGAGATGGCCGTACTTCGCGGCTGGTGCATCTGCTGCGGGAACAGCGGGGCTGGGTGAGGGCCATTGGCTGTTCTTCGCTGGTGTTGAAGGAGGGGGGACTGTTTTGTATCGGCGCTCAGCTGGAGCCGAAGGATGTGGCGCGGGTGGAGGCGACGATCCTGCACGAGATCGAAAAGCTGCAGCAGGATGGCATCGGCCAAGCAGAGTTGGATCGCACCCGGCGTATGCTCATCCATGAGTTTCTGTTCTCCGCCGAGTCCCCCAGCCAATTGGCGGGCATCTATGGCTACTACGAGACACTGGGCGGGGTGCAGCGCATTCAAGAGTACCTGGAGCTGTTGCAATCTTTTACCCCGGCTCAGATCCGGGAATTGGCCCAGCAGTACTTGTCTCCGGAGGCCTATGTGGTCACCGTTCTCAAGCCGACTGCCCTCGATCCAGCAATGGCCTCGGAGCTGCAACTGGCCTGTCGGTGAGCGCTGCCTCGACGCTCTGGACTCTTGACTTTCGGATTTTGGACGGGATCCCTTGCCTGCATGAACTCTGCTCTGCTTGCCACCCAACGTGGCCGTTTACAGCGCGTCCTTTTGGCCAATGGCATCACGCTGTTGCTGGGCCAGAACCCAACGGTGGAGATCTTAGCTGCCCACTGTTTTTTCCGCGGTGGTAGCCGGGCAGAGCGGCCGCAACAGGCGGGGGTGAGCCACTTGATGGCGGCTGTCCTCACCAAGGGCACGCATCGGCGCAACTCCCAGGCCATTGCTGCTGCGGTGGAATCGCTGGGAGCCTCGCTATCGGTGGACAGTTCTGCCGACTATTTCGAGGTGAGCCTGCGCTGTGTGGCTGCCGATTTCCCGGAGTTGCTGGATTTGCTTGCGGAGACGCTGCGGGATCCCAGTTTTCCTGAAGAGGAGGTGGCGCGAGAGCAGGCGTTGATGCTGCAGGCCATCCGCGCCCAACAGGAACGGCCCTTCAGCTTGGCTTTCGAGCAGGTGCAACAAGCCCTCTATGGGGATCATCCCTACGCTCTGCCGGGGTTGGGACGGCTGGAAACGGTGGGATCCCTGACCCGCGAGGATTTGGTGGCCTATCACGCGGCCTACTGTCGTCCAAATGGAATGGTGATGGTGGTGATCGGCCCAGAGCCGCCGGAGCAAATGGCTGCCCAGGTGGAAGCGGCTTTGGGGGACTGGGTTGTTCCCGGCCCCTCTCCAGAGGATCGGGATGTTCCCCTGCCCCCTCTGAGGGATCCCCAACTGCTGAGGTTGCCCCAGCCCACTCAGCAGACGACGATCTTGATCGGGTTTCGCGGATCCCCTGCTGCTTCTGCGGATTATCCGGCCCTGAAACTGTTGGCCACCTACTTGGGCAGCGGTCTATCCAGCCGTCTGTTTGTGGAACTGCGGGAGCGCTGTGGCCTGGCCTATGAGGTCTCGGCTTTTTTTGCCACCCGCCGGGATCCCGCCCCTTTTGGGGTTTACATGGGCACTGCAGCAGAGAACACCCAGGTGGCTCTGGAACGCCTACAAGCAGAAATCCACCGTCTGCAGGCCAATCCGCTCGACCTGGTAGAGGTGGAAATGGCGCAGCGCAAACTTCTGGGCCAGTATGCCCTCAGCAAACAAACCAATGCCCAGGTGGCTCAACTGGCGGGCTGGTACGAGATTTTGGGCTTGGGCATGGAGTTTGACCGGCAGTATTTGCAGAGGGTCAGGCAACTCACCCCAGAGCAGCTCCATCAAGCCGCAAAAACCTACCTGACCCCCCCGGCCATTGCTCTGGTGGGGCCGGAAGCCGCCTTGGCAGAGGTTGAGCTGGTGTTTTAAGCTGAGCAAACCATGAGGAAAACTAAGATCTGGCAAACATGGCCATTTCGATTCAAACGGGGACATTGCGCCCACACCTCAATAAAACACCTAAATAAAAAATGTTGAAAATGTTGAATGCGCAGTGCCGGAAAGCTTTTTTAGGAGCCCATGTGTCTCACCCTGGCCTGAAGTAACCATAACTCTGGATTGAGGTCACGATTGTGGGTCAATCTCGAGATGTCCAAGAAAACGATGGGGATCGTTTCTGAATAGCAGCCCTCTGAGAAAACTGGCGTTTTTCCTTTCTTTATCTTGCTTGAGCTTTTTGTGGCTGGTAGGCACAGCAGATCATCTGCAGGGGATACCCAAAAAGAGGGATCCGTGCCGCTTGGGCGGCTGGAAAAGCGGTTTTCCTTTGCGTTTTGCCCCTACTGGCGTCCCTTTCGGCGGCCCCTGCGTACCCACCACGGACTGTGGTCCGTGCGCGAAGGGATCCTGATCCGACTTACAGATCGGGAGACAGGCTGTCAGGGATATGGGGAAATTGCTCCCATCCCTTGGTTTGGCAGCGAGACCTTAGAGCAGGCTCTGGCGTTTTGTCGGCAGTTGCCCCCTCTTTTGTCGGAGGCGCATATTTTGGGGATCCCAGAAGCACTGCCGGCCTGCCGGTTTGGGTTGGAAGGCGCTTGGCTGGCCTGTCGGGATCCCGATTGGTTGAACAAGGATCTCTCTCTACTCTCTTTCTGTGAACTTTTGGGGGAGACCCTGCCGCCGGAATCTTACAAGGACTCCTACAAGGACTCCGTCCCACTCACGCGGTCGGTGTACAAGCTCAAGGTGGGGAGGGATCCCATGCAGCAGGAGTTGGAGAAGCTGGAGCAATGGCTGG
This sequence comes from Thermostichus sp. MS-CIW-30, assembly GCF_054058015.1. Classification (NCBI taxonomy): domain Bacteria; kingdom Bacillati; phylum Cyanobacteriota; class Cyanophyceae; order Thermostichales; family Thermostichaceae; genus Thermostichus; species Thermostichus sp. MS-CIW-30. The sequence continues at coordinate 100,737 of NZ_JBSRZW010000002.1, read as the reverse complement.
AGCGGTTGCCACCAGGATCCCATCTGCGTTTGGATGCCAATGGGGGACTAGGGCTTGCGGAGGCCCACCGGTGGCTGATGGTTTGTGATCGGCTCAACCAGGCCTCGCCGGTCAAGATTGAGTTTTTGGAGCAGCCTCTGCCGCCGGATCAGCACGCCCATCTGGTGGAGCTCAGCCGCCAGTACCAGACCCCCATTGCTTTGGATGAATCGGTGGCCTGCCTGGAGCAGTTGCAAGCGATCCATCGGTCAGGATGGAAAGGGATCCTGGTGGTGAAGCCATCTTTGGTGGGCTCCTGCATCGCGCTGCGAGAGTATCTCAGCCGCCATCCCGGCCTGGATCTGGTTTTTTCTTCGGCGCTGGAGACTGCCATCGGCGCCTGGCACGGGTTGGCTTGGGCGGGATCCCTGCAAGCCAAAACCGCCTCTCCCCGGGCCGTGGGATGGGGGGTAGGGGAGTTTTTCCAGGAAGGGGATCCCCTGACCTTGACCCAGCTCTCAGCCCAGGAGCGGGCTGCCCTCATACAGGCGGTGTGGGAGCGCTACAGCCGGCCCTAGACTGCGGCGGCCTGTTGTTTGGCGTATTCCTGCCGCAGATAGGCCTGGATAAAATGCATCAGCTCCTCCGGCTCGCCGTTCATAAAGGCCTCGACATTGTAGGTTTCGGCGTTGGTGCGGTGATCTTTGATCAGCTTGTAGGGATCGAAGGTGTAGGTGCGAATACGCCCCCCAAAGCCCTGAGTCACCATCTCGCCGCGAATCTCGGCCAGCTTTTGTCTGCGTTTTTCTTCTTCCATCTCGATCAGCTTGGCCTTCAAGATCTGGATGGCTCGCTCTTTGTTTTGCAGTTGGGAGCGCTCCTCGGTGCAGCGCACGGCAATGCCGGTGGGCTTGTGGATCACCCGCACCGCTGTTTCCACTTTGTTCACGTTTTGGCCACCTGCCCCACCTGAGCGGGAGGTCTCGAACTCCAGATCTTCCATCTTCAGCTCATACTCGCTTTCCTCTTCCAGAATCGGCATCACCTCTACGCCAGCAAAGCTGGTTTGCCGTTTGCCGTTGGCGTTGAAGGGGCTGATGCGCTCCATGCGGTGGTTGCCCTTCTCGGCAGAAAGATACCCATAGGCGTAGGGGCCTTCGATCAGCAGGGTGGCGGACTTGATGCCGGCTTCAGCACCTTCGGAGTATTCCGAGAGGCTGACCTTGTAGCCCTGGTTTTCGGCCCAGCGGGTGTACATTTTCAGGAGCATTTCCGCCCAGTCCTGGGCATCGGTTCCCCCTGCGCCGGCGGTGATGGTGAGGATGGCACCGTTTTTGTCGTAGGGGCCGGAGAGCAGTTGCTGCAGCTCCCACTGGCCCAACTCCCGCTCCACCACTGCCAGGGATCCTGCTGTCTCGGCTAGGAGTTCTGGATCGGGCTCTTCTTGGAGCAGCTCGAGGGCGCTGGCGGCATCTTCCAGGCGATCCTTCCAGCGGTGCACCTGATCCCAGGAGGCCTTGAGGCTGTTGAGCTTTTGCAGGTGGCGGCGGGCTGCCTCTACATCATTCCAAAACTGCGGCTGCGAGGCTTCTTGCTCTAGGATGGCAATCTGTTGCTCCAAGTGGGGCAGGTCAAAGATAGTCCTGAGCGTTGCTCAGGCGCAAGGTGAGCGATTCTAGGGTGCGTCTTAGATCGGCAAGTTCCATAGAGAGCAGCAAGCTGTTTGCGCGTCGGATCCCATCCTAACCTGTGGGCCGGCAACTCAATCAAGGGATGGAGCCCTTCTGTGGGGCAGTTCCTGGCCGTTCCCATTGCAACAGCATTGCGATCCCTTGTCCATAGCAACAACCCCGCCAGAGGCAGGACGGAGTCCTTTGGCTTCTGCCGAAAGATCCCTGTTGAGGTGGCTCAAGCTTATAGCAGAATAAAGAATTCGGTTTCGGAGGCTGCGATGCTGAAGGTCTTTTCCTTGCTTTCCGGGCTGGTTTTGGCGGGAGGAGTGGCTGCTTTGGCCATCACCAATCCCACCTTAGAAGAGTACGGAACCTATGCAGGGCAACAACTGGCCGCCTACGCTACGCGAGAATACTGCGCTCAGATCCCGTCTTTCTTGGTCACTTTGATTGAGGAATGTCATGCCCTTGTCCGAGAGCTCCAGCCCGAACTAGAAGCTCTGTTCATGCGCCAAACCCGCCGGCAGAATTTTATCCTTTTCAGCCTCTACACCACCGATTTGTCGTTGCTCAACTTTGGCCCGCTGGGGATTTCCTTGCCCACCTACCACTTTGAAACCCTTGCCGTGGCTGGGCAATTTTATACTTATGAGATTCGAGAGGGGAAAGTTGACCCCTAGCCACCATGGCAACCTCAGGCTCTCAGGATCCAGAAGAATCTCAAAAGTTCGGCTAGATCTGGGCTCGTTCCAACAGGGTTTGCAGCTCTTCCAGGGCCAACTGGGCCGACTGGGCCTGCTGGTAAAGGGATTGCACCACCTCAGCGCTGCTCTGGGCCGATTGCAGTGTGGATTGGCTCTGGCGCTGGATACGCTCTGCTAGGCCGCGAATGCGGTTGCTGGCCTCAGTGGTTCGCCCGGCCAATTTGCGGATCTCCTGGGCAATAGCTCCAAAGCCACCGGCACCACCGCTGCGGTTGGCCTCTACAGCCGCATTGAAAGAGAGCAGGCGAATGTATCCTGCCACCTCTACGATCAAATCCACGATGGTGTTGATCTCCTTGAGCTCCCGCGACAACTCCTGGCTGTTGTCGGCAATTTCCTGAACTAGGCCGCGTACGGCTTCCACGCCTTCAAAGGTAGCGGCAAAGGTGGATTTGCCTCTCTCAGAGAGCACAGAACTGATTTCAATGATGCGGGCGTTAAGGCGAGCCAACTCCTCGGAGCGCTGTTGGGCCCGCCGGCGTTCCATATCTAAGGCCAGGTTTTGGTTGAGGATCTCGGCTTTTTGCCGCTCCAGATCCCGGGCATACTGGAGGCTGCGGTTTTTTTCCTGCTCCAGCTCTGCCAAGATCCTTTTCATCTCTTCCTGCTGCTCTTGTAGCTTGCGCTGGGTGGCCAGATGCACCTGAGCCTGGGCCACCAATAGCACCGGCACATCGAGAAGGCGGTAGTCCTGGGATCCCAGTTGAACCACCACTGGGTCGTAGACGGTCTCTTCGGGCCGTTGGAAAGCTCGGTCGGCTGCTTGGATGACATCGCAGTCGCCGGGGAGCAAGAGAAAATCCCGGCTATGGAACTCTACCATGGAGCTGATGGGCCGCTTCAAAAACACATCCAGGCCGTAGGGCTTGCTGAGCATCCACTCCAGAATGGCGCGGCGGGTCAACATTCCCCGCACCTGTGACCGCTCGTCCAGCACGATGACTCCTGAAAGGCTGCTGTCATCTTCTAGGCGGCGCACCACGTTCTCACAAGGGGTGGACTCGCTCACCTGAAACTCCACCAAGGCCAAGTCACGCAGCTTGGTGTTGATCGATAGGGTAGGAGTGGGTGGATTTGTCAGGGTAGCCATCACAGGGATCGTCGGCACACGTTGGGTACAGATGGGTTGGATGCTAATGTGTAGAGTAACACAAAAATTCGGCCCTAAATCGGCCTTTGATGGGGTGATTCCTGCAGAAAATCGACCACCTTCAGTTTGCCCTGGGATCCCACCTTTTGCCCATAAGATTCTGCGGGATTGTACGGAAAGGATGGCCTGGGATCCCTTCTTTGCGGTTTGCTGGGACGGATCCCTTTGGAGCTGAATGTTCTGGGTTGGTATCTTGGATCCCTGATTGATCTGGAGCTGGATTTAGCGGGTTTCTTGATAGCGGTGGTAGATTTCCAGAATTTCGCTGCGTCCTCGGTTAAAGGCGGCCACCACTTGCGGGTCGAAATGGCTGCCGCTGTTGTCTTCTACAAACTGAAACACCTCCTCCAGATCCCAGGCTTCTTTGTAGGGGCGACGGCTGGCCAAGGCGTCGAAGACATCGGCCAAGGCCACAATCCGTCCCTCTAGAGGGATCCCTTCTCCTTTGAGGCCGCGCGGATACCCACTGCCGTCGAACTTCTCGTGGTGGGTAAGGGCGATGATGGCGCTCTTTTGCATCAGCTCGGAGTCGGACTTGCTGAGAATTTCGTAGCCGATCTCAGGGTGACGGTTCATGATCTGCCGTTCTTCTGGGGTCAGGCGCCCCGGCTTTTGCAAGATGGCATCGGGGATCCCGATTTTGCCCACATCGTGCATGGGACTGGCGTAGAAGATCAGCTCTTGCTCATGGCTGGAGAGGCCCAAGTGCTTGGCGATGATGCGAGAGTAGTTGCTCATCCGCTTCAGGTGAAAGGAGGTATCTTGATCCCGGTATTCTGCGGCCAGAGACAGACAGAAGATGGTCTCGAAGTGGGCAGATTTGAGTTCTTCCCGCAATTGGACGTTTTGATAGGCAACCGCCGCCTGGGAGGCCAAGGCTTCTGCCACGCTAACTTCCAGCTCAGAAAAAGGTTGGCTCCACTCAGCCACCTGGTCAGGAGCTAGGGGGGTGGGGTGATCCGGCTTTAGGCGGTTCAACAGTTGTAGGGCGCCGAGGATCTTTCCTGAGGGATCCCGCATGGGCACAGTGAGCAAGGAGCGGGTGCGATAGCCGGTCTGCCGATCCACCTGTGGGTTAAAGGCATAGGGCCGGTCGGCGGGCAGGTGGTAGACATCTGGCAGATTCAGGCTCTCCCCGGTGAGCACCACGTAGCCCACAATGCTGGAAGGGCTGAGGGGCAAGCGCAGATCCCGCAGCTCCTCATGGCGGTTGACCACGAAAAAGCGCAGTTCCTCCCCCTCTCGGACAAAAAGGCTGGCCCCATCACAGTGGGTCAGTTCTCGGGCTTGAGCAACAATCAACTCCAGCAGCCGCTGCAGATCCGTTTCTGAGGAGAGGGCGATCCCCACCTGAATCAGACGCTGGCTGAGGCGCAGGGCATCCGAGGCATCGAATTCGGTTGTGCTGGGGTGAAGACCGAAGGGGGTGGGCAGGCTCATAGCAGGGTTGGTCAGAAGCGTTCACAATGAGCGTTGACAATAAACAATGGCAGAGTCATGGGCGGCGAGCCATTTGCCCCCAGGGATCCTCACCGCTGTCCCGACTCAGTCCGGCTGGGTATCTGACACCTTCGGGGCGACCAGCAGCCCAAAAACACGCCAACACCACTCAAAGCAGCGATGCCTTACTTTAGCTCGAGGAGGCGAGAAACGTTGTGACCCAGGTCAAGCCCAAGGGAACCGATGAGATTTCCCTGCAGCTTGTTGTGGGCTTGGGCAATCCCGGCCCTCAATACGCCAATACCCGCCACAATTGCGGCTTTATGGTGGTGGATCGGCTGGCGCAGCGCTGGGGGATCCCGTTGGTTTTGGAGAAGCGGTTCCAAGGCAGCTACGGAGAAGGGTTTGCCCTGGGAGGAAAGCGACGCTTGCTCAAGCCGGAAACCTACATGAACCGTTCCGGCCAATCGGTGCGGGCGGTGCTGGATTGGTACAAGTTAGATCTCGCCTCTGTGCTGGTGGTGTACGACGACATGGACTTGCCGCTGGGTCGTCTGCGCCTGCGGGGATCCGGTTCTGCCGGTGGGCACAACGGCATGAAGTCCATCATTCAGCACTTGGGGAGCGAGGCGTTTCCACGGCTGCGTTTGGGGGTGGGCAAACCCAGGGGCAGCCAAGATGTGGTCGGGCATGTGTTGGGGGGATTTGCGCCTGCAGAACAAGAGGTGCTGGAGCGGGTGTTGAATACGGCGGTAGAGGCCGTGGAGTGCTGCTTGCAAGAGGGACTGATGACGGCCATGAACCGCTTTAATCCTCTGGATCTGTCTGGGCCATCGTCCGATTTGGATGGATCCAATCCTGCACCGGGCCAAGGCGAGGCTTCCTCCTAAGGAGCAGCTTGTCCTGGATTGCCGGCTCCGAGGGGTCTTCCAGGAGAGGGCGCAATAAACGCTTCGTCCTGCTCAGGGGAGCGGCTGTGAAGATGATAGTCCAGATAAGTGCCAATTATCTGGAGTATAAGAGTGCCTATCTGGGCGTTGCCAACAGTTCCCAAGGGAGGTTAGCTTCTGTAACAGTCTTCCAGCAGAAGGGCGAAAGGAATGGGAACGGCAGCGTTCCCACCAGGGCCGGCCCGAGACAAAAAGCTGTTCATCATTTGAGGGTGAGATCTTGCTGTTGAACAACCTAGATTCAGTGTTGCTTGCTGTTGAAGCCGCTGCCCCCCTTGAACCGGAAGGGGCTGCCAATCTTTTACCCCTGATCTTGGCGGCGGTGCTGATGGCTCTGGTGGTCATCTATCTGGCCAGCCGTATTGCCGGAGAAATCGCCGTTCGCCTCGGCTTTCCGCCGGTGCTGGGAGAATTGCTGGGGGGCGTCGCGGTAGGGGCCTCCGCTCTGGGGTTGCTTGTCTTCCCAGAAGGACAAGTTTCCGGCCAAGAGCTGCACACCTTGGCTCAATCCTCAGCACTGATGCAATTTCTGCAAGCCACTGCCGGACTCGACGAGGGATCCCTGGTACAGGTGTTCTCCTCCCAAAGCCAGATCATCGACATCCTCTCCGAGATCGGGGTGATCATCCTCTTGTTTGAAATCGGCCTCGAGTCGGATCTGGCCGAGCTGTTGCGGGTCGGCCCTCAAGCCGCAGCCGTAGCCGTCATCGGGGTCGCTGTGCCTTTCCTGGCCGGAACCCTGGGCTTGCTCTACCTGTTTCATGTGCCCGTTATCCCCGCCATATTTGCCGGCGCTGCCCTCACAGCAACCAGCATCGGCATCACCGCCCGCGTCTTGGCCGAGCTGCAAAAACTCACCTCCCCAGAAGGACAGGTGATCATCGGCGCCGCCGTCTTGGATGACGTGTTGGGCATCATCATCTTGGCCGTAGTGGCGGGCTTGGCCAAAAACGGAGAAGTCAACCTTTCCGATATCGGCATCATCATCCTCAGTGCCATCGTCTTCTTGGTCGGCTCCATTGTTTTGGGGCGCCTTCTCAGCCCCTACTTTGTGGCCCTTCTCAACAGCCTGAAGACCCGAGGTAACCCCCTTCTGCCCGCCCTTGTGCTGGCCTTTCTGCTGGCTTATGTGGGGCAAATCATTCATCTAGAAGCGATTTTGGGCGCCTTTGCCGCTGGCTTAATCTTGGCCGAAACCGAGAAACGGCAAGAGCTGGAAGAACAGATCAAGCCCATTTCCGACCTACTGGTGCCCATCTTCTTCGTCTGCGTTGGGGCCAAAACCAACCTTGCCGTACTCAACCCCACCCTCCCCGTCAACCGAGAGGGGCTGATCATTGCCGTCTTCTTGATCGGAGTTGCCATTGTGGGCAAGCTGGCAGCGGGCTTGGGGGCCTTTGGCAAGCCGGGCATCAACCGCTACGCCATCGGAGTGGGCATGATTCCCCGGGGTGAGGTGGGCCTGGTGTTTGCCGGTGTGGGGGCCGCCAGTGGGGTTCTCTCCGATGCCCTCGATGTCAGCATTATCGTCATGGTGATTGCCACCACCTTTGTCGCTCCCCTCTGGCTGCGGGGAGTGTTGATTGGGGAAGCCAACTCCCCCTCCCTCCTGGACTTGCAGGCAGAAGCGTCAGAGCAAGAGCGCAAAGGCGGCGCCGACGAGACCGCGTCATCGCTCCCAGACTCAGAACGGGTGGGCATCCCCGAGGGTTAAGTTATCTCAGCTTCCCCCTCAAACGCCCCCAGAGCGTCTGCAACAGCAGCCGCAGCGGATTGCGGCGTTGAGGCTTCACGTCAATTCTCTCCGTCGTCTCCTCTTGGGGCAAAATTGCCTGCATCGAGGGCGGATCAAACCGCTGCATGGTTGTGGAGCGCCGATCCACCACCTCCGCCTTCACGCTGCGAAAGCTTACAGACTGGAGATACCGCTGAAAATCTTCGTCTGACAACTGGCGAATGCAGTACTGCATCCGCACCTGATTCCCCAACAGGATCTGATCCCCATCCTTGAGATCCCAGCTCAAACATCTCTGCCCATTCACCGAGACGCCGTTGGTGCTGCGCTTGCCCTCGATATTGCCGTCCAGCAGCCGGTAGGTATACTGGCCATCTTTTTGGGGTAGCCGCAGCAGCAGCGCGTGTTGCCGGGAAACCGCCGCCGAATCGATGACAATCGCATTGCTGGGATCCCTGCCGATGGAATAGGTGGCAGCACTGAGGGCCACAGCCCGCCGTCCTTGTTCATCATCGATCACCAACACATGCCAGATTTGGGAGGGGGAAGACTGTGCGCCGGTAGCCATGGTCTGGGGCCTTGAGGGGGAGCTGGGTTGACCGTCGAAGTTGCAGTACAGGCTCCTTTCCCGTTAGCGGGCTGGCAGCCACACCTCAGCCATTGCCCAACCCTCGGCGAACCGCTGTGGGAAGAAGCTCAACGAGGGGGAGACTCGGCAAGAGAGGGGCTTTCCCCCATAATAGTAAGGCAGAGCTTCTGCAAAAAAGAGGATAGCTGAAACGTGAACACGACTCCAACCCCAACTCTCCTCGAAGCCCTTCCCCCGATCTACCCCGGCGTTGCCGTGCGGGTCATCAACCCCAACGACACCTACTACTGCTTTGAGGGCCAGGTACAGCGGGTTACCGACAACCATGCCGCTGTCCTCTTTGAAGGCGGCAACTGGGATAAATTGGTCACCTTCCGCCTCACAGAATTGGAAGTGGTGGACAAATCCCGCCCCTAGCCCTGCTCTCCCCTGTCCCTTTTGGCATCTCCCCATGCGCAGCCATTGGCAGGAACCTTTCCTCTGGATCCATGCCGCCGGCATCCTCCTCTTCCCCTTGTGGGTGGGGCTGACCCTGATCGGGCTGGCCACAGGGGATCCCCTCCTGCCGGTGGGGGCGGAGCAGGCTTGGGTGGCCGTGGTGGGCATTGGGCCGGTCTTTGCCCTGCAGTGGCGCAAGCCATTGGATATCTTCAGCCTGTGGGTGGCCTCTGTCCCCCCGGAAGAACTCACCCTCGAGCAGCGCCGCATCTTGGCCGCCTTCCTCAGCCCCGAACATAAGATTTTGACGCTGTTGGCGGCAATCCTGATGCTGGAAGTCGGTGAGCGCCTCTACGACTTTGCCCCCCTCTTTGCCCCGCTCACCCCTGGCAACGGCACCCGCCTGGCCGGCCTGGCCATAGCCGCCTTCGGGTTTTGGGGATCCAACCTATTCTTGCAGATCCCCATTGCAACGATACGGGTACTCCTCCTCAGCGAGCCGGAGCTGGCTCAAATGGATCCCGTCCCCGTCGAAGAGATCGAAAGCCGCTTCTCCGTCCTCGGCGATCGCCGCAGCCCACTCCTGCAACGGCTGTTGCGCCGCATCTCCAGCCAGGATTCAGAAGGCACCTCGAAAGACCAAAAAGACAAGGTTAAAAACAGAGCGGCAGAAAACCCCCAGCCGGAATCCGAGAAGCGGGATCCCTCTGGGGAAGTTGCCATGCCGGCCCCTGAAACTCCCCCCGATCCCACCTAAGGCAAGCTTCCGCAAAAGCTGTAGCTCAATGTTAGATTGGAAGCAATCCAAGTAGATTGGAAGCAATCCAAGCCCTGTGAAATCCAACCATCGGCATTCCCCTGATCTTCGAGGCTACCGCACCGGCAATGGCGAGCAACTTTTCTTTCCGCTTCAAGCAATTTACCCAACGCCTCAGAGAAACCACCCAACTTCCCCAGTTTTTCACCGATCAAGCCACCAGTGAAACCCAAAACCTCGCTCGGGAGTTGGCTTTGGTTGGGGAATACGCCACTCAGCTTAGCCAAGTGGTGATGGAGGTGGACTTTCTCAACCAGCTCTACACCCGTCTTTTGAACGAGCGGGAAGTGTTGCAGCAGGAAAAAGATCACTTGGAAGCGCGGGTCTTTGAGTTGCAACAGGAACGCAACGAGACGGAGCCCCAGGTGATGTATTTGCGAGAGCAGCTCAGCCAGGCCAGCTTTCAACTGGAACAAACTCAAAACCGGGAACGCAGCCTTAGCGAGCGAGAACGACAGTTGTCGGAAATTGTAGCCCAACTGGAGCGACGGCGGGCTGTACTCAACCAAGCCATCGAAAACCTCACCAATCAAGAGGCCGATTACACCGTTCGCACCAAAGAACTGGAGGCGGTCGTCCAGGAAAACGAAAAGAAAGCCAAGCAGTACCTGGAAGCTGCCAACCACTACCGCGCCTACCTGGAAGAGCTCAATGCGCAAGTGCAAGAAACGCAAGCCAAGCTGAGAAGCCTTGGTGTCGAGCCCAAGCCCGCCGACCTGCCTCGACTTGAGGATCTGGAAAAACCCACCCCCATCCCAACGCCACCCCCTGCCTACACGCCTCCTCTCCCCCAACAGCCCCCTCCACCCCAGCAGAGTGGCTATTGGTCAGATAGTCCCTTCGACGACGACCCCTGGGGATAGACCGTCCTGCCAGGATCTATAAGCCAGCTTTGCGATAAAGCTCAGTCCTCTCTGCCCTAACCGGCCTTGGGAGGGCCTGGGTGGTCACATACCCTGGAAGAAACCTGTTGCAAGGGATCCGCAGGATCTCCAGAATCAGTACGAGGATCCCGATCCTCGACATTCAATCCTTTCCTGCCCGGCCAAACCTATGGAACCGACCCTGCCGGATTTACAGGCCCTCAGCCAATGGGATCGACAGTTCTGCCAGTTTGCTGAGCAGCAACAGCTCCTCAAGCCCAAACAACTGGCTCTGGCCCTGAAGATCCAACGGCAGCAGCACGGCCCTCTAGCCTTGATCCTCTGGCAGTTGGGCTTTGTGGGCCTGCAACACCTGGCTCAGTTCTGGGAAAAAATGCCCAGCGAAGCCGAGTCCGAACTGCTCGAGGACAGGGCCTGCGGTGGATGAAAGGTGCCCCCTTCCCCCACTCGCTTTTCCGCCAGAAGAGAAGAAGCAAGCAGATCCCTCTTGCTACCCAACGCTGTCGCCACCAGGCAGCAGATCCTTGGGATCCTCCGGCGGCGGCAAATGCGCCAGATCCACAGGTGAAGGGGATCCCCCCAAAATTCGCACCTGGATCCCCTTGATCACGACATAGAGCACCGGCACCACCAGCAAACTGAGCATTGTCGAGACGAACATGCCGCCGATCACCGCCGTGCCCAGCGACTGACGGCTGGCTGCCCCTGCGCCCGTGGCCACTGCCAGCGGGAAAATGCCAAGTATGGTGCTCAAGGCCGTCATGAGAATCGCGCGGAAGCGGGTCTCTGCCGCCTGCACTGCAGCCTTAACCAGTGGGATCCCTTGGGCAACCAACTGGTTGGCAAACTCCACAATCAAGATGGAGTTTTTGCTGGCCAGCCCGATCAACATCACCAACCCGACTTGGCAGAAGACGTCGTTGGTCAAGCCCCGCAGCAGTTGCGCCAAAAGAGCCCCAAGAACCGCCAGCGGCACCGCCAACAAAATGATCAAGGGATCCACATAGCTCTCAAATTGCGCCGCCAGCACCAGGAAGACGAACACCGAGCCCAAAGCAAAGATCAGCGGCGCCTGTCCTCCCGACTCGATTTCTTCCAGCGACAGGCCCGACCACTCGAAGCCAAACCCCTGCGGCAACAACTGGGCGGCTAGAGTTTCCATAGCCCGAATCGCTTGCCCTGAGCTAAAGCCCGGCAGGGCGCTGCCCTGAATTTCCACCGAGCGGAAGAGGTTGAAGTGGTTGATGATGGCCGGGCTGGTGGTCTCCTCCACCTGAACCAGGGTGCTCAACGGCAAGAGCTGCCCCTGCCCACCCCGCACGTAGAACTGGCCGATGCTTTCCGGGTTACCTCGGAATGCTTGATCCGCCTGCACATAGACCCGGTAGTTGCGGTTGAACAGGTCGAAATCATTGACGTAGGTGCCCCCCAGCAGCGTCTGCAGCGTGCCGAAGACATCCAACAGAGGGATCCCCAACAACTGGGCCATTTCCCGATCCACCTGTACTTCTAGCTGCGGCGAATTGGCGTTGAAGGTGGGCGGGTTAATCCGCAAGCCCAAGGGGGGTTGGCCCGGCGGGGGCGGCGAGTTGCCCACAAAAAACAGGGTGTTGGCCGTCTGCTCCAAGAGGTTGAAATCGTTCACCCCCCGATCCTGAAGCTGGAAAGTAAACCCGCCCGCAACCCCCAAATTGGGAATGGCCGGCGGCAGGATCGGGATCACCAATGCGCGGCTGATCCCGCCCAAAAAAGGCCCAAATAGCCGGTTGACAATCGCTTGCGCCGATTGCTCCGGTTGCCGCCGCTCTTCCCAGGGCTTGAGGGTGGCAAAGATCAGCCCATTCCCCGGCGAGGGCCCGGTAAAGCTGAACCCCCCCACGATCACCCGATTTTCGATCTCAGGGATCCCCTCCAAAATAGCGGCGGCCTGCCGGATCACCCTGTCGGTATAGTTGAGGGAAACCCCCGGCGGCCCCTGGACAATGGTGATGAAAAAGCCCTGATCCTCATCCGGCACAAACCCCGTCGGCACAATTTGGAACAGCCAGTAGGTGAGGCCCAAACAGGCAATAAACCCCGTCACCACCAACAGCCGCAGCTTCACCACCAGCTCCAGCAGGCGGCAGTAGGCCGCTCGGATCCCTTCCACGGCGCGGTCAAACCAGCGCAGCAGCCAAAACATCTGCTCTGAGCGGGGGCGAATTAGCAGCGCCGACAAAGCCGGAGCCAAGGTAATGGCATTAAACGTGGACAGCGAAACCGACACGGCAATGGTGACGGCAAACTGCTGGTAGATGCGACCGCTGGTGCCAGGAAAGAAAGCAACAGGCACAAATAGTCCCAGCAGCACCAGCGTCGTGGCGATCACCGCCCCCAACACCTCATTCATCCCCGCCGAGGCCCCCTGCAGAGGCCGCATGCCGCGGTCGCGGATGTAGCGGGAGATATTCTCCACCACCACAATGGTGTCGTCCACCACCAAGCCAGTGGCCAGGGTGAGGCCGAACAGAGTCAAAGTGTTGATGGAAAAGCCAAACAGGCGCACAAAGGCGAAGGTCCCCAGCAGCGCTACCGGGATGGTGATGGTGGGAATGAGGGTGATGCGCCAATCCTGCAAAAAGATAAACAGCACCAACACCACCAGGCCAATCGCCTGCAACAGAGTGAAAATCACCTCCTGCACCGACTCGGTAATGAACAGGGTGGCGTCGAAAGGGATCTCGTAGATCAAGCCGGGCGGAAAACTCTCCGCCAGCTGCGCTAACGTCTGCCGCACCTGCCGCGACACCTCTAGGGCGTTGGCATCCGGTTGTTGGGTGATGGCGATCCCCACCGCCTCCTGCCCTCCGATGCGGAAGAACGTATCGTAGCTTTGGGCCCCCAGCTCTACCCGGCCCACATCGGCAATGCGCACCAAGCTGCCATCGGCGTTGGCCTTGAGAACGATCTGGGCGAACTCCTCCGGCTGCGACAGCCGCCCCGTGGCCTGGACGCTGATCTGAAACTCCTGATCCGGGGGGCTGGGCTGGCCGCCAATTTGGCCGGCGGGCACCTGGATATTCTGCTGGCGCACTGCGTTTACCACATCCAGAGCTGTCAGACCATAGCTGGCCAGCCGCGTCGGATCCAGCCAGATGCGCATGGCATAGGTGCGCTCCCCGAAAATGATGACATCGCTGACGCCGCGGATGCGCCGCAAAGCATCCCGCACAAACAGCTCCGCGTAGTTGCTCAAAAACAGCTCGTCGTATTCCCCCGCCTCTGAGCGCAGCGCCAACACCAGCACAAAGGCGCTGTCGCCGGCCTTTTCCACGCTGATGCCGTTTTGGATCACCTCCGCCGGCAGCCGGCCCTGGGCCCGCGCCACCCGGTTCTGCACATCCACAGCCGCCGTGTCCAGATCCCGATCCGGGCTGAAGGTAACGGTGATCTGGCTGGTGCCGTTGCTGCTGCTCACCGAGGCGATAGACCGTATACCCTCGACGCCGTTGATCTCCTGCTCCAGCACATTGGTTACCGCCGTCTCCACCGTCTCGGCGTTGGCCCCAGGATAAACAGCAGTCACCCTCACCGCTGGCGGCGCCACCTGTGGGTAGTAGTCCACCGGCAGTAGGGGAATGCTCACCGCCCCCACCAGCACGATCAGGATGGAGCAGACGCTGGCAAAAACAGGGCGGCGAATGAAAAAGTCAACAAACATAGTCCAGCGCAGTGAGGAGTGAAAGGGGATAGCTGAGTTGGGAAACCGCCGGAGAGAGGACCTAGGGCGGGGATCCAGGAGGTCTCCCTCCCCCTTGTGGCTGCATCCTCTGCTGAAAAAGCACCTCATCGACAATCGGGGCGCCATCGCGGATTTTCTGCAGGCCGCTCAGCACAATTGGCTCATTGGCCTCCAAACCCTCCAGCACCTCATAGCTGTTTCCGTAGATGGATCCCAGCTGCACCGGCCTTTGCACCGCCACCGCCCCCGGGGGCATGCCCTCTGCTGGCGGCTCCGTTGTCTGCACCGTGTAGACAAAGGTTTGCGCCCCCAAGCGGGCCACCGCCGTCACCGGCACCAGCAAGGCCGGCCGCTCCTCCCAGATGACCCGAGTCCGCACAAACTGGGCCGAGCGCAACTGGCCGGCAGGGTTCTCCAGAAGAGCCTTGGCCAGCACCGATTGCGTGGCGGCGTTGGCTTCGGGAGCAATGAAAGAGATTTGGCTGCTGCCGATCACCTCGCCGCGGCTATCCAGGATCTGCACCGGCGTGCCAATGCGCAGCTGGGGGGCCCGCTGCAACGGGATGTTGAGGTTGAGCTCCAGCGCCTGGGTTTGGGTCAAGGTGGTCAAAACCGTCTGAGGCGTCACGTAGTCCCCTTGCCGCACCAAAACATCCCCCACAATGCCGGCAAAGGGAGCTGTAACCTGGAAAAACTGCAGTTGCACCTGTTGCCGCTCCGCCTCGGCCTGGGCTCGCTGCACCTCCCGCTCTGCCCGCAAGATCGCGGCCTCCTGAGCGCGGATCTGCTCCTGTTGCGCCGCCAAAGCTGCCTCCGCCTGGCGCAGGTCGCGGCTGGATTGATCCGCTTGCGCCTGGCTGATGGCCCCCTCGGCCAAGAGGCGCAGGTTGCGCTCGTGCTGCTCCCGGGCAAACTCCGCCGCTGCCTCCAGCCGCATCCGATCCGCCCGCAACTGGCTGAGCACGGCCCGGCCGCTCTCCAGGTTGGCTTGGGCTGCGGCAATCCCCGCCGTTTGGCCGGCCACCGCCGCCTGTTGCTGCCGGCTGTCGATCTTAAAGAGAGGGGCTCCGGCAGCCACCTGGGATCCCAGCTGCACGAACACCTGGGTCACCTGTCCACTGACCTGAGGGCGGATACTGGCCACCTGCTGGGATCCGAGGCTGGCCATGAACTCTGAAGTCTCTTCGATTTGCTGTTCCTCTACCCTGCCGACGGCCACTGGTGTGGGTTGGCCTTCTCCGCCCCCTTCACCCCCCATGCTGCGAGGTGGCCCGCCGGGCCGGCAAGCAGCTACCAAGAGAGAAAGGCACAACAGCGGCAGAGCTGTTCGCAGTTGCATCGTGAACCTGCCTCCCTAACGGCTATCCCAACAGAGGGATCCCACCTCTGCATTGACTCAATCAACCAGGGTACTGAGACTGTGCCCTGCTGCGCCTGTGCAAAAGCGCTGGCCATCCTTCCCAATCCAGAGCTAGGGTGGATGCGTGACATCCTCCCGGCGCTCGTCCTGTGGACAGAGCGCGGGCCACCCTTCCCGTCAGCAGGACGGAGTCCTTACCTCGCGGTCGGGCATTCCTGCCCCACGCCACTTGTCTGGGTCTACAACCCCCGACAGACCGACTGAACAGGCAGTTTCCCTTCCCCAGCCTCCCTGGCTACTGCCAGCTTGCAAAACAAGTCTAATCCACAGGGAACGGTGCATCGGCAGGCAGGATGGACTCCTGCACCCAGGAACCCCTGTCCACCGGCCAAGAGCAAGATGCTATCCACTCGTTGATTTCCGGCAAAGTGTAGTTGTATACGTCCTGGCCAATCTCCAGCCACGCCAACAGCAAGGCCTCCGTCCCGCTGACGCGAGCGGCTTGTTGGCAGGCATCTGGATCAATCCGGTGCTTGTAGGTTACACCAGCATAAGTAGGTTTTGCTACAGATTTCGCTCAGAGGTATGGCGGGGATCCCTGTATCCCGGTGCTCACCCTGCGGGTAGAGTGCAGGACTGATTGCCCCTGCACCTCCGTTAGTTAGCAGATGCGGGATCCTCACCAGTGCGCCGTTGGCCACAGTCTACGGCCCGCTTTGCGAATAGCCGTTTGGGCCATCCCAATCCCAAAGGATCCCATCTCTGCACCCCAAAGTTGCCAAAGTTGAATGAAGCTTATGATTCAAGCCGAGCCAAAAAGATTCGGCACAATGGGGAGAGCCATTTCACCAAGCTGTTGAGGACATCGCTATGGCCTACAAACTCTGGATCGACGGCCAATGGGTCGATAGCCAAGGGGGGGGGTTGATGACCATCGAGAACCCGGCCACCGGCGAGAAACTGGCAGAGGTGGTGGATGCTAGCCCTGCCGATGTGGATCGGGCGGTGCAAGCTGCCCAAACAGCCTTCTACGATGGCCGTTGGTCGAAACTTACCCCCGGCGAGCGATCCCTGGCCCTCTGGAAATTGGCGGATCTAATCGAAGCTCGCGCCGCCGAATTGGCTCGCTTGGAATCGGAAAACACTGGCAAGCCCTACGAGTTCCTCAGCTTGGGGGGAGATCTGCCATTTGCGGTGGATAATCTGCGTTTCTTCGCCGCTGCCGCCCGCGACATCCATGGCTTTAGCGCCGGGGAATATGCCAAGGGCTACACCTCCCTCTTTCGCAAAGAGCCGGTGGGGGTGTGCGCTCAAATTACCCCCTGGAACTATCCGCTGATGATGGCCGTCTGGAAGATCGGCCCCGCCCTGGCCGCCGGCTGTACGGTGGTGCTCAAGCCCGCTCCTGCCACCCCCCTGACCACCCTGATGCTGGGAGAACTGATCGCCGAGGCTGGGATCCCGCCCGGGGTAGTCAATATCGTTACCGGAGGCAATGCCACCGGCCAAGCCCTGGTGGAGCACCCCCAGGTGCGCATGGTCAGCCTTACCGGCTCTACCGCCACCGGCAAGCAGGTGATGCGGACAGCGGCAGATACCCTGAAGCGGGTGCATTTGGAACTGGGGGGCAAAGCGCCGTTTATCGTCTTCGAGGATGCGGACGTAGAGACCGTTGCTGCCAAGGCCACATTTGCTGCCACCGTCAATACCGGCCAAGACTGTACGGCAGCCACCCGCGTCTATGTGCACGAGAGCAAGCTGGCGCAGGCGCAAGAGGCCATTGTAGAAGCCATGCGCAAAGTAACGGTGGGATCCCCTTTCGAGGCGGGAGTGGAGATGGGGCCTTTGGTCTCAGCAGCCCAGCGGGAGCGGGTGATGGGATTTGTGGAGCGGGCCAAAGCAGAGGGAGCCAAGGTGCTGACCGGCGGTCGGATCCCTTCCCAGCTTGCCCAGGGCTACTACTATGAACCCACGGTGATTGCCAATGTCGATCAAAAAGCGGAGATCGTACAGAGTGAGGTTTTTGGGCCGGTTCTCACGCTCGGCTCGTTTCGCGAAGAAGCGGAAGCGCTACGCTTGGGCAATGACGTCCTATACGGGCTGGCGGCTTCTGTGTGGACTCAAGACATCGGACGAGCGATGAGGTTGGCCGCCGATCTGGAGTTCGGCACCGTCTGGATCAACGACCATATTCCCATTGCCTCTGAGGCCCCCCATGGCGGCTTTAAGCAATCGGGATTTGGCAAAGATCTCTCGGCAGAAGCGGTGCGCGACTACCAAATCACCAAACACGTGATGATTGCAACCCGCTGAAGTGATGCCCATTTTGAACAGAAGATGACCACCAAACAGCGGCGGCTCACCAGGGGTATTCCCAGTCGCCGTAGGCCATTGGTGGCCTTGATTCCGACCTACCCCTTCCCCTTGGGAGAGGGCTTGGGGAACTGTCTGGAGCCGGTTTGGAACCTCCCCAGAAAATCTCAGTTGCAAAGGCGGTGCGGAGCACTCAAGCGATAGACTGGGGTGTACAGCTCCCGCTCCGCTGCGAATCTGCTCGATTGAACCGTTGCTCGCCAAGCCTACCCGCCAACCATGGGATCCGCAACTCTATCCGCTCCTTGTACCTTTCCCCTCACCGCTGTAGTGGGGCAACAGGCGGCCAAGCTGGCTCTGCTGCTGGCAGCAGTGGATCCCAGCCTAAGGGGTGTGGTGCTGGTGGGGCCTCGCGGCACCGCCAAGTCGGTTTTGGCCAGAGGGATCCACGCCTTGCTACCGCCCATCGAGGTGATTGCGGGATCCTATTGCAACGACGATCCAGCGCAGCCGGATACCTGGTCCGACTGGGCCAAGGCTCGCTACCCAGCCGGAGAGGTGCCGCCCACCCAAGTGATATCGCCCCCCTTTGTCCAGGTTCCCCTGGGCGTCACCGAAGATCGGCTGCTGGGATCCGTCGATGTGGAGGCCTCCATCAGGCAGGGGGAAACGGTCTTCCAGCCAGGGCTCTTGGCTGCCGCCCACCGGGGCGTGCTCTATGTGGATGACATCAACCTCTTGGACGACGCCATCGTCAACTTGTTGCTGACGGTGGTGGGGGATGGGGTCAACCGCCTGGAACGGGAGGGGCTGAGTCTGCAACACCCCTGCCGGCCTCTCTTGGTGGCCACCTACAACCCCGAAGAGGGATCCCTGCGCCCCCACCTGCTGGATCGCCTGGCACTGGTGGTGCCGGTGGGGCAGGAGCTGAGCCTAGAAGAGCGAGGGGAAATTGTCCAACGGGCAACGCAATTTGTCGATGCTCCCGAGCCCTTCCTGGCCGAGCACCAGGCGGAACTGGAGGAAATCCGCACCCGCATCCTCCTGGCGCGGGAGTGGCTGCCCCAGGTCAAGCCGCAGCGGGAACAGCTCCTCTACCTGGTGCAGGAGGCCATCCGCGGCAACGTCCAAGGGCACCGGGGAGAACAATTTGCCCTGCGAGCCGCCTGTGCCCTGGCGGCGCTGGAGGGGCGGGATCGCCTCCTGGCCGAGGATCTGCAGCAGGCCGTGCAGCTGGTGCTGCTGCCCCGCGCCCGTTACGACCCCGACCAGCCCCCGCCTCCCCCCCCACCCCAATCCCAACAGCCCGATCCTTCCCCAAGCAATTCCGACGACACCGGCGAGGACCAGGAGGAGACGGATCCCCAGCCGGAAAGCCTCAGCCTGCCGCAGGAGTTTTTTTTCGATCCTGAGCAGGTGGCCCTCGACCCGCGCCTGCTGGCCTTTGCCCAGTCCCTCAACCAACAGGGGAAAACGGGATCCCGCAGCCTGGTGTTCAGCGCCGACCGAGGCCGCTACGTCAAGCCCATCCTGCCCCAGGGATCCAACCCCCGCGTTGCCGTCGATGCCACCTTGCGAGCTGCTGCCCCCTATCAGAAAAGCCGCCGCCAGCGGCAACCGGGACGTAGCGTGATTGTGGAGCCGAGCGATATCCGCGCCAAAAAGCTGGTTCGCAAGGCCGGAGCCCTGGTGATCTTTGTGGTGGACGCCTCCGGCTCCATGGCCCTCAACCGCATGCAAGCGGCCAAAGGTGCCGCCCTGCGCCTGCTCACCGAGGCTTACCAAAACCGTGACAAGGTGGCCCTCATCGCCTTTCGTGGGGAAACTGCCGAAGTGTTGCTCCCCCCCACCCGCTCCATCGAGCTGGCCCGCCGCCGTCTGGAATCCCTGCCCTGTGGCGGGGGATCCCCTCTCGCCCATGCCCTCACCCAAGCCGTGCGCATGGGAGTCAATGCCCGCACCGCTGGCGATGTAGGTCAGGTGATGCTGGTGGCCCTCACCGATGGCCGGGCCAACATTCCCCTCAGCCGCTCCTTGGGACGGAGCGACAGCAAAAGCC
Organism: Thermostichus sp. MS-CIW-30; assembly: GCF_054058015.1. Lineage (NCBI taxonomy): Bacteria > Bacillati > Cyanobacteriota > Cyanophyceae > Thermostichales > Thermostichaceae > Thermostichus > Thermostichus sp. MS-CIW-30. The sequence continues at coordinate 80,865 of NZ_JBSRZW010000002.1, read as the reverse complement.
AGTTGGGAGCGGATCCCATCGACCTCAAGCAAGAGCTGCGGGAGATCGCCCTGCGCATCCGCGCCCTGGGGTTGAAGCTGCTTTTGATCGATTCCCAAAGCCGCTTTGTAACCACCGGCTTCAGCGCCGAACTGGCGGAATTGGCGGGCGGACGGTACTTTCATCTGCCCCGTGCCACCGACCAGGGGATCGCAGCCGTGGCCCGCTCGGCTATGCAGGAGGGACGCACCTACCCCTGAGAGAACAGCCTCTCCGTTGGCAAAGGTTGTAACTTTTCTTAATGGTTGGTTATGATCCCTGTAGGCGAACTTCACCTTGTCCCATGGCTACAGGACTCCTGCCCCAACTTTCCCTCCAGAATCCCATGGCTGTCGATTGGGTTAGCCGAGGGGTAGGCGCAGCCATTCGTGCCCTCTTTAAGCATGCAGAGCGGCTGGAGGCGCGCGTGCGAGTGGAGCCTGTTGCCAAATTGTTGCAGGGTCGTATCGACAGCTTTGAACTGTTGGGCCAGCATCTGCAGATGTACAACGGCCTGAGGCTTTCGGCTCTGGAGCTATTCTGCAATGCGGTGGCCATCGATTTCAGCCAAATTTGGCAGGGGAAGATCAAGCTGCGCCAGCCAGTACAGGCCACAATGCGCGTGGTGCTGAGCGAAGACGATCTGGCGCAATCGTTTAACACACCTTTTGTGCTGAATAGGCTGGCCTTAGGAAAGCAGGATGATAGCCCCCTATCCTTCCATCACGTCCATATCAGCATCACCCCGGCGCGACGACTGCAATTCCAGGCAAATGTACAGCAGGGAGAAGCCAGGGCTTTCTGCGTCGGTTTTTCCGCCCAGGTTGAGGTGCTGGAGCGGCGTCGCATCCGCTTTACAGATCCAGTGTTTGAAAGCGGTACAGAAGAGGAGCTAGCCTTGAGCCAAGCTTTGGTACGCTGCCTGAATGAGCTTCTGGATTTGGATCGGCTCGCCTTGCGAGGCACTGAGCTGCGGGTAGACCGGGTGAACTTGCAGCCCCAGCAGATGATCCTGTACGGCAGTGCCACCCTAGCGCAATTTCCCACACGCCAACCCCAATGGGAAAGTGCTTGACAGCCTTTGGAAGGGCGGCTACGCTCAATAGTGGTGAGGAGTGAAGAGAAGAAGCCTCTGGGGTCGAAACACGGACAGACGCCCAGGGGTTTTTTCATGCCTCAGGAGCTTGAGAGCTCCGCTCTGCCCCTCGATCTTGATCTGTTGAACTTGTAGTCCTTTGACCCAAACTGGGACACTACACCCAAAACGTTGGTCGCGTCGTCGCGTCAGCGTTGCCGAGCAATAATGCATGCGGCCAAAGGCTTTTCTCAATGGCCCAGGCGCCTCACCCTAACCTGAAACGACTATGATTGCTCAACGTTGGTTACGCCCGGGGATCAAGCTGCCTTTGCCGTGATGTCCACAGCTTTGCCAACCGGAATACGGCGCGGCTTCTCTAAAGAATGGGGTAGCTGGGTATCCTAAAAGCTGGGGTTACGGCATCCTTCTTTATTCATGGGGATGAAGTGGCTCAAGACATAACGGTCATTCTAAGACCTAGGAAAGAACTCTTCAGCCTTGACCGTGAGGGGATGTTCATTCTTCCGTACCATTGATTCATTATTTAAGCAGGTCTTGTCAAAGCGAGCGCACCGAGTTTGAAACAGCAACCACTCCGCGTACTTGAGTTTTGGGGCCGCCGCTTTCCCCACAGCTTGCGCACCCAGGTGGCATTGGTCATTGCCAGCCTTTCGTTCGTCCCCAACTTGGTTTTCATCCTGTCGGTGCAGTGGATCTGGCCCGACACGCAGTTCAGCACTGAAGGGATCCTCCTGCTGCTGCTGTGGATCCCGTTGCTGGCGGTGCTGTCGGCGGTGGTGGGCTATGCTCTGTCCTCCATGATTTTGCGCCCCCTCACCCTGCTGGCCCGCGAGTTGGCTCATTTGGAAACCTTGATTAACCAGCCCGCCCGTTGGAATCTGCTGCTCCGCCCCGGGGATCCCCAGGAAGCCCTGATCTTGCGGCAGGCCTTTGCCCAGTTGCTGCGCCAGATCCAGATCGATCAAATGCGGCGAGAAGCCTTTACCGCTACCCTCGTTCACGACCTCAAAACCCCCCTCATCGCCTTTGGGCACCTGCTGAGCGCCTTTAAACAGGATCAACAGCTCGAGCCGGAGCAACGTCGCGCTCTGCTGGATCGCATCCTGCAGGAAAATCAACACAATCTCTCTCTGGTGCAAAAAATGGTGGAGGCTCACCGCCTGGAGCGGGGAGAGATCGAGCTGCATCCTCGGCCTTGTGATCTGGGATCCCTGGCCAGAAAGGTGGCCGAGCGCATGGGATCCCTGGCCCAGGAGCGGGGGATCGATCTGCGAGTCGAAGGAGAAGGGTGGGGCAACGCCGATGAGGCAGAGCTGGAGCGGGCGCTGGTGAATCTGGTGGACAACGCCTTGCGCTACGCACGCCATGCGGTGGTGTTAATCGTCAGCCCCCACCAGATCCAGGTGCAGGATGATGGCCCCGGCTTGCCGGCTCCCCTAGAAGAGTTGGCCCAACCCTACGTGACCCAGCCCATTCACATTGCCGGCCACCACTACCCAACCGGCTCAGGAGGTCTGGGGCTATATATCGCCAGGCGCATCCTGCAGGCCCACGGGGGGGACTTGCGGTTGGTCGAGACGGGATCCCAAGGGACTGCTCTAGCCCTGGTGTTGCGGTGACATACTCCCGACCCCGACTGCTGGCAGTACGGAGCGGGCTTCTCGCTTCATCGGGGAGCCTACGCAAGAACCCTCCACGAGCAGACACGGAATGCCCTACCGCGTAGTTGCACCAGATTCCGGCAAAAGCCGTTTTGTGCAACTACTCCTATCATACACCATGTGGGGGTATCTGTATCCCGGCACTGACCCTACGGGTACAGTGCGGGGCTTAGCTACCCCCACACCCCCATAAGCTAACCCAATAGATTGGTGCTGAACAAGACTGGTGTAGTCATTTTAAGTGACATACTCCCGCACTCATGTTGATGCAAAGCGCTCCGCGCCGCTAAAGCGAGAGAGTGCGGGCTTCAAGGACTCCGTCCCGCTGACGCGAACAGTGACTCCGGTTAGCGCTCCGCGCCGCTAGCGCGAAAAGGACATTTCCTGGGCTTAAGGACTACGTCCCGCTAACGCGAAAAGGACGAGATGCCCCGCCCCTGTACTTGATGTCTATAGCGGCAGTGTATAAAACCCCGCTACTTTTTATGGCACCAGTAAGGACAAAACATCATGTCCCCGCCTTTCATCCCGACCCTCACCCTGGATAGTGAATAGTGGATAGTGGTTAGTGGATAGTGACTATTCACTATTCACTAGCCACTAACTAATAGAGGGCGGGGCTTCCCGGCGGTGTAGCTAGCGGTAACTAACGGGGGTGCAGGGGCAATCAGTCCTGCACTCTACCCGCAGGGTAAGCACCGGGATACAGGGATCCCCGCCATACCTCTGAGCGAAATCTGTTGAGCGAAATCTGTAGTAAAACCTACTTATGCTGGCGGTAACCTACAAGTACCGGATTGATCCAGATGCCTCTTGCTCTTGTCCGGTGGACAGGGGTTCCTGGGTGCAGGAGTCCATCCTGCCTGCCGATGCACCGTTCCCTGTGGATTAGACTTGTTTTGCAAGCTGGCAGTAGCCAGGGAGGCTGGGGAAGGGGAACCACCTGTCCAGTCGTTTTGTCGGGGGTTGTAGACCCAGACAAGTGGCGTGGGGCAGGAATGCCCAGCCGCGAGGTAAGGACTCCGTCCTGCTGACGGGAAGGGTGGCCCGCGCTTTGTCCGTAGGACGAGCGCCGGGAGGATGTCACGGTGCATGAAGGGTGGGATCCTCTGCACAAGCGTTCGTGAGGTTGGGTTCATGTCTTCCGTGCTGTGGCAAGCGATTGGGTATGCCTGTGGGATCTCGCTGGGGCTCCTAGGCTTGGTTGCCCTGGTCAACGTTCTTGTGGGGTGGCTGGATCGGCAGACCTCAGAGACTCCGGAGGAGCCGACCGAGTCGCCAGAACCCTGCAGCACAACGGAGGGATCCCCGTCGGCATGAGTGACAGGGTTCGCGTTCACGTCTGGGTACGGGGGCGGGTTCAGGGGGTGGGGTTTCGCGCCCACACCGAAGCCATGGCCCGCAATGCCGGTGTTGGCGGCTGGGTGCGCAACTTGCGGGATGGTCGCGTCGAGGCCGTTTTTGAAGGATCCCCTGCTGCGGTGGAGGCGATGCTGCGCTGGTGCCAACAGGGCAGCCCCGGTTCGGTTGTGGAGGCCATTGAGCAACGTTCCGAGCCGCCGGAAGGTCTACCCACTTTTGAGATTCGCCCTACCGTTTGAGGAAGTTTCGCTGTTCTGAGGATCTGCTTCAAGCTGGGCTGCTCCGGCCTCGTCCTGGGTTCTGGGCTGCCGTCCCCAGAAACTGTCTGTGAGCTGGGATCCCCAAGGTCGCACTAGAATGGTTACACCGCCAGTTTTTCCTATCCCATGACTGTTGCTGCCCCCGCCAAAGTGCAATACGAAGCTGTGATTGGGCTGGAAGTTCACTGCCAGCTCAGCACTCGCTCCAAGATCTTCTCCAGCAGCGCGACAGCCTTTGGCGCTCCCCCCAACACCCAGATTGACCCCATCTGCATGGGCCTGCCCGGCACCCTGCCGGTGCTCAACGAAAAGGTGCTGGAGTACGCGGTCAAAGCGGGTTTGGCCTTGAATTGCACCATTGCCCCCTACAGCAAGTTCGACCGCAAGCAGTACTTTTACCCCGACTTGCCCAAAAACTACCAAATCTCCCAATACGACCTGCCGATTGCTACCCACGGCTGGATTGAGATCCAGCTCAGCGACGGTCGTACCAAGCGCATCGGCATCACCCGTCTGCACATGGAAGAAGATGCGGGCAAGCTGGTCCACGCTGGCAGCGACCGCCTATCGGGATCCAGCTACTCTTTGGTGGATTTCAACCGGGCGGGGGTTCCCCTCATCGAGATCGTCAGCGAGCCGGACATCCGCAGCGGGGAAGAGGCAGCCGAGTATGTGCAAGAGCTGCGCCGCATCCTGCGCTATGCCGGGCTGTGCGATGGCAACCTGCAGGAGGGATCCCTGCGCTGTGATGTGAACATCTCGGTGCGTCCGCTGGGATCCCAGACCTTTGGCACGAAGGTGGAAATTAAAAACATGAACTCCTTCAACGCCATCCAACGGGCCATCGAGTACGAGTTCAACCGCCAAGTCAAGGCTGTGGAGGCAGGCGAGCGGATCGTGCAAGAGACCCGCCTCTGGGAAGAAAACAGCCAGCGCACCATCAGCATGCGCAAGAAAGAGGGATCCAGCGACTATCGCTATTTCCCCGAGCCCGATCTGCCGCCCATTCGCGTTACCGAAGCGCAGAAAACCCGCTGGCAGGCAGAGCTGCCGGAATTGCCCGGTGTGAAGCGGCGACGTTATCAGGAGGTGTACGGCCTCTCGGTGTACGATGCCCGCTACCTCAGCGATGAACGCAACACCGCCGAATACTTTGAAGCCGTGATCGCCGCCGGTGCCGACCCGAAAGCAGCCGCCAACTGGATGATGAGCGACATCGCCAGCTACCTCAACACCCACAAGCTGGACTATCCCGACATTGCCCTGAAGCCGGAAACCCTGGCCGAGCTGATTGGCCTCATCGAGCAGGGCACCATCTCCAGCAAAATCGCCAAGGAGATCCTGCCGGAACTGCTGGAAAAAGGGGGATCGGCCCGCGCCCTGGTGGAAGCTAAGGGCATGACCCAAATCTCGGATAGCGCTCTGCTGGGGCAGATGATCGCCGAGGTGCTGGCAGAAAACCCCGAGCAACTGCAGCAGTATCGGGGGGGCAAAACCAAGCTCTTCGGCTACTTTGTCGGGCAATTGATGAAAAAAACTCAGGGACGGGCAGATCCAAAGCTGGCCAACGACCTGCTCAAGCAACACCTCGACGGCTAGCTCCAAGCATCGGTGAGGGAATAGCCCAACTCCTGCATCATGCGCCGCAGCAGGGGCAAGCTCAGCCCGATAACATTGCCGGGGCACCCCTCGATCCGCTCCACAAACAGGCTGCCGCGGCCATCGATGGCAAAACAGCCAGCACAATTGAGCGGCTCACCGGTGGCCACATAGGCGCGGATTTCCTCGTCGCTGGGCTTGGCAAAAAACACCCGCGTCACCGCATAGTGGGTGAGGCGGCGGTTCTGCTTCGTGTCAATCAAGGCATGGCCTGTGTAGAGCTCTCCCACTTCGCCCCGCATTTGCCGCAGGCGCCGTTCCGCCTCCAGAGCATTGGCCGGCTTGCCCAGGATCTCGCCATCTAGGTAGAGCACGGAGTCGGCCCCCACGACCAAGACGGGCTCCCGTTGCTGGGCCGCCACCACTTCTGCTTTTGCCGAGGCCAGCTTCTGGACCAGCTCCACGGGATCTGAGCTTTTGATTTGGCTTTCGTCAAAATAGCTGGGCTGAACGCGAAAAGGGATCCCGGCAGCCTTTAACAATTGGCGGCGGGCAGGGGATTGCGAGGCCAGTACGATAGGAGGCAACATCGACTCAACACCTAATTAACACCCAAAGCCTGGACGTTTGCTTAGGGGAAGTTCGCTCTGTGAGCTAGTTTCCATTAGCTTAGTTAGTATGCGCCTGATGGGCGTTGAAAGGAAACTCTCTCGATATCTTCCCAGCTGGATCCCGTTTGTGACCACTCTCCCCACCCAAGCTGATCTCGATCTTGCCCGTTCCGGGATCCTCCAGCGCTATTGGGGGGATCAAGACACTCCGGAAAGCCGCTGGGTGAACTTGCTGGTGGCGGCGCTGGTTTTCTGTTCGTCCACCTTCTTTGTGGTGGAAACCTATCCCATTCCCCCTGAGGTGCGTCTTGGGCTGGAGCGGGTGGATCGCCTCATTCTCGGCTTGTTTGTGGTGGAATATCTGCTCCGCCTGGCGGCGGCCCCGCAAAAGCTGCGCTACGTCTTCAGCCTCTATTCACTCATCGATTTGCTGGCCATTTTGCCCTTTTTTGCCGGGCTAACCGATATTCGCTTCATCCGCCTCTTGCGCTGGTTTCGCATCCTGCGGCTGCTGCGCTTGGTGGAGGGCAAAACCCTGTTTGGGCAAGTGATCTCCGCCGATAGCCGCATTTTGCTGCGCATTTTCTTCACCCTCTTTGCCATTGTTTTCGTCTACTCTGGGCTGATCTACCAGGTAGAACATCCAGTGAATCCTGGCGCTTTTGCCACCTTTTTGGATGCTTTCTACTTTTCCGTCGTTACCATGACCACGGTGGGGTTTGGGGATCTCACCCCCACTTCTGAGCTGGGCCGGCTGCTGACAGTGTTGATGATCTTGACGGGCATAGCCCTGATCCCTTGGCAAGTGGGGGAGTTGATCAAGCAACTGGTAAAAAGCGGCAACTCGGTACAGTGGGCCTGCCCAGGCTGTGGCCTCTCCCAGCACGATGGGGATGCCCAATTCTGCAAGCGCTGCGGCACACTGCTCTATCCAAGGGATTGAGGCTGTTGGCCAATTTGGGGCAAAGACAGGATAGGCTAGGACGGGTTGCAGGAGGATCTGCGATGTTGGCCCACCCCGAGCTAACCATCCCCGGCAAGCTGAACGTGAAGGCGGGCGTGGCGATGCTGGTTGCCGCCATTGTCCTCGGCTGGATCCTCAGCCAAGTTCAGCCGTTGCCGCTCGCCCCCCAGGAGGCTTCGGGGATCCCTGCCGAGCCCCTCCTCTGGCAGGAGGTGCCCAAACAAAAGTACGCCTGGCACATTTGCTACGCCTTTTTGGGCAACATGGGGTTGATCAACATCGGCGGCGGACTGGCCCTGGTGGTGCTGGGATCCCGCTTTACGGCTGGGCAAATGCTCTCGCAAATTCTCCTGTTGGGGGGAATGCTGCACCCGGCTTCTTGGGCTTTGGTGGCCCTGACGGGGCTGGAAGGGTGGGGCTGGCTGGGTAATGCCGGAGCCGCAGCGGTGGCGGTGGTGGTGATGGTGTTGTTTGTTTACCTGGTCTTGGCCACCTGCCGTTCCCTACAAGCCGTCCGAAGGCTGACCCAATCCCGAACCTGCCGTTAGCCCCAGTTGGGGAAAGCTGAGAAATCGTTTAAGATCGTTAACGGCAACACTCTAAACAACCGGACGGTGCTCTGCATGGCGGTGCAAGAGGAGGTTTTTTTTGAGGGCGGCCCCCACAGTGGCGATTTGGTGTTGAACTCCTTCATTGGGGCTACACTTGTCGGCTTGCCTCTGTTTGTGGGGGCACTGGTGCGTAAGCTGTGGGTACACTATCGGATTACCAATCGTCGCATCACCGTGATTGGGGGATGGGGCGGCAAGGAGCGCTCAGATGTAATCTACGGCGAGATTGCCAAGGTGGTTATGGTGCCCCGTGGCTTGGGCGTGTGGGGAGACATGGTGCTCACCCTCAAGGACGGCAGTCGCCTGGAGATGCGGGCCCTGCCTCGCTTCCGCGAGATCTACAACTACATCAATGAGCGGATCGACGAGAAAGCCAAGCAGGTGAGCGGCCCAATTGGCAAAAAGCGCCGCTCTGCCAAGTCCTGACAGTGCCTGAGCCTTGGGGATCCCTTCCTGTGGCCTTTCCCCCTCTCCCGGGCCAGCATTCGCTTGGCCTGGGTGCCTGGCGTTGGTGCATGAGTACCTGATCTGGCCGGGGGGATCGGAAAAGGTTCTGCAGGAGCTGGTGGCTTTTGCCCCCCAGGCCCCCCTTTACGTCAGTCTCTTCTCCGCTCACACCCTGCCGCCGAGCTGGCAGGAGCTGACAATTCACACCTCCTTTTTGCAAGGCTGGGCCAAGTGGCTGGGGGTGTTGCGCCCTGACTACCACGCCCGCCTCAAGTATCTGCTGCCCTGGATGCCGTTGGCCTATGAGAGCTTCGACCTCTCCGGCTATGACTGTGTGATCTCCAGCAGCCACGCCTTTGCCAAAGGGATCCTGACGGGAGCCTCTACCCTACACCTGAGCTACATCCACAGCCCCACCCGTTACCTCTGGGAGAACCGGGAGCTGTATCTGCAGCGAGAAGGGCTGGGGAGAAGCGGGCCTGTTGGCACAATTAGCCAATGGCTGCTGCACCGCCTGCGCCAATGGGATTTTCTGGCAGCTCAACGTCCAGATCTGTTGATCGCCAACTCCCAGCACATTCGCCGCCGCATTGCCAAGCTCTATCGCCGCGAGGCTGTGGTCATTTATCCGCCCGTTCCGCTGCAGGGGTTGGAGCCGGTGGCGGATCCCAGCGCCGATTATGACCTGGTGGCAGGCCGACTGGTGCCCTACAAACGGGTGGATCTGGCGATTGCCGCCTGTGAACGGCTGGGTCGTCGGCTGCTGGTTGTGGGCGAAGGGCCGGAGCTGGCTCGGCTCAAGCGACTGGCGGGGCCGCAGGTGGAGTTTTTGCCCCATCAGCCCCCCGATCGTTTCCGGGAACTGCTAGCCAATTGCCGGCTGCTGCTGTTCCCCTGGGAGGAGGATTTTGGCCTAGTGGCAGTGGAGGCCCAGGCCTGCGGCCGCCCCGTGGTTGCCCTCAACCGGGGAGGTGCCCAAGAGACGGTCATCCACGGCCAAACCGGCATCCTCATTCCCGAGGCCAGTGTGGAAGCGCTGGTGGAAGGGCTGCGGCAGGCGGATCGACAGGAATGGGATCCGCAGCGGATTCGGGCCCATGCTCTGCAATTTGCCCCAGAGCGGTTTCATGCCCAGCTGGGAGCCCTGTTGCGCTGGGCTTGGCCTCGTTTTCAAGCTGGAGAACGGTTGGATCCCCGAGAATGGAGCGCTCAGTAGGGCCGCCGCTGCACAAAAGTCGGCAACTCAATCCGGTTGCGACTGCCCGTTTCCCCTCCTGCCCGTGAAGCGGCCAAAGCGGAGCGTTTCAGGAGCCTTTCTGTCCGTTGGCGCCAGCCGAGCGGGGCACTTTCTTCCCGCTCGTCCAGGGTGAGCGGCGGGATCCCTGGGGTGGGTGTTCTCCAGGTGGTGGCCGGGGAAGGAGCAGACTCGTCAGCCGCGGCAGGAATCCGTTCCTGGGCCCGATGATTCGACCTGGGCTCGACAACCGCTGGCTGAGGGGAAGCGGAGGCCGACTGACGCAGTGTGGCCAGTTGCTCTTCCAGTTCTTGATTGCGCTGCTGCAGCAGGGCCACTTCCTTTTCTTGGGTTTGCGCGTAGGCGTGGGCCTGCACACACTCGGTTTTCAAAGCCATCACCTGCTGCTGCAACTTCTCGATTTGCTTTTGGCTGACCAGATGATGGGCCTCGGCCAGTTCTCGCCCCCGCCGGGCTGCTTCCAGGCTTTCTCGGGTGCCCTGTACCTGCTGCTGAACTTCCTGCCACTGGGCAAGGGTGGGACGCTGGGCCAACTCTTGCATGAGCTGATCCCGCTCGGCTCGCAAAGCACCAAGCTCGCGGGTCAAAGCCTGCACCTGCTCCTCCAGGGCAAGGATTCGCTGCGCCTGTGAGGACTCTGTTTCCCTGAGGTGGGCGGCCTGGGCTGCTTCCGCTTCCAGCTTGGCAATCTGTTGGGCTTGCTCGGCCTGCTGCCGCTGACTCTGCTGCAGCTCTTCCAGCAAGGTGGCCCGCTCGGCCTTGGCAAAAGAGGCCTGTTGGCGCAGATGATCCAGCTCCGCCTGCAAGCGTGCCCATTGCTCTGGGGTAGGACGCTCTTCCAGTTCGCGAATACGCTGCCGGGCGGTGTTCAGGTCAGCTTCCATGTGCGCCTTTTCGGTTTCCAGATGGGTCTTCAAACGCTGCCATTCGGCTTCCGCTTGGCGGTGGGCAGCCTCTAGCTCCGCCCGTAGGGTTTCCAGTTCTTGTGCAGAAGGTCGAGCAGCCAACTCTTGGATTTGCGCTTGCAATTGTGCTTTTTCCTCCTCTAGCTGCTGTACACGGAGCTGCAGTTGGGCTTGCAAAAGCTGCACCTGCGGCAACTTGACGGCGTATTCTCCCAATTGGTTGGCCTGCTGTTTCAGCTCCAGGAGCTCCTGCTGCAGTTGGTAAAATCGGGCCGGATCGACGCGCCGCTGCAATTCCGCCTTGAGGGTTTCAATTTCCGTCTGACTGGTTTGCAACTGCTGCTGCAGAATGTGGTAGTGCTCCAGCGTTGGACGGCGCTCCATTTCCCACAGGAGATTCTGCAGCTCTTCGATGTGCTGTTGCTGAAGCTGAAAAGCCTCTGGGGTAGGGCGCTGGGCCAGCCGCGCTTTCTCCTCTTGACACGCTTGCAAAGCTTGATCCCGCTCTTGAATCTGGGCCTGTGCTTCCAGCAGTTGATGTTCCAGGCGATGGATGCACTCAATCTGCTGCAATGACAGCGCTTCCGATTCGGCGAGGGATCGCTCTAGGTTGCGCACCCGCGCCCGCAAGGCTTTTAGCTCCTCTTCCCCTTCCATATCCAGGCTGCTCGACAGGTTATGGGCCTTACTGTAGCAGATGTTTTGGGCAAAAATCCAGCTTGCCACTATATGTGGCGTGAATTTTTAGTTTTTCTCGAAAAGGACGCTAAGCCTGTTATCCCCACCCTCTATACTGAGAAGGTGAGTTTTCAGATTGAACCCTGTGATGAAGCTGGGATCCAAATCCTGGGGATGGGCGCTGGGCCTGCTGGGCGTGGCCTTGGTCGGTTGTGGTGCCGATGCGCTGACGGCCAGTACTCCGCCGCCGCCTTTGATCACCAGCAGCGATATCCCTTCTGTGGTACATCGGAACGGCTTTTTGGAGCTGGGGGTTTCGGTATCGGTGCCGGGCCGGATCCCGGCGGAGCTGGCGTTTCAGGTGTCGTGGTCGGGGATCGAGGTGCAGACGCTATCGGCAGCCCAGGTGAATTGTGTGTCGGGAGAGGTGTTCTGTACAACCCGCTTCCGCATTCGCCCTCCCCTAAGCTTGGTGCCCGGCTCCTACCTGCTCAGCTTGCGGGTCTTCGACCGGTTGGGTCAAAGTGCTGCGGTGACCGGGATGGTGCTGGTGAGGGATCCCTGAGGTCGCCCTATCCTTGCCCAGCCTTGACGGAAGCGGTGCGGTTCCGGCTCGCATAAGCGTTGCGTAGCAACATAGGGTGTCGTAGGCGTAGCACTTTTGCCCGGATTTTGAAAGGGATCAGCGGGGGGGAAATACTTTTTGGCGAACATCGTCGGCGAAAGCTTCCACCGCTTCTCGGATTGCCTGCCTCAAGTTGGTATAGGCCTTGGCAAAAGGGGGAATCCGCTCGCTCAGCCCCAGCAGATCGTGGGTGACCAAAATCTGACCATCGCAAGCCGGCCCGGCCCCAATGCCCAAGGTTGGGATCCCCACTTGGGCCGAGATTTGGGCAGCCAATTCCGCCGGCATGTGCTCCAGAACCAGGGCAAATGCTCCTGCTTGCTCCAGGCTGAGGGCCTCTTGTCGCAGACGCTCCGCCTCCGGAGTGGTTTTTCCCTGCTGGCGATAGCCTCCCAGTTGATGTTTGGCCTGCGGAGTGAGGCCGATATGACCCAAAACCGGGATCCCTCGCTGCACCAGAAAGGCCACCGTTTCCACCATGTCGGGGTAGCCCCCCTCCAGCTTGACCCCGTTGACTCCTGCCTCCTTCATCAACCGCCCTGCTGAGAGGAGAGCTTGTTCTTTGTGGACTTGATAAGTCAAGAAGGGCAAGTCGGCCACCAAAAAGGCCCGTTCTACCCCGCGGCGCACCGCCTGGGCGTGATGGAGCATCTGTTCCAGCGTCAGGGGCAGGGTGCTGGTATACCCCAAGTGGGTCATGGCCAAGCTGTCGCCCACCAGGATCAAGTCGATCCCAGCCTGATCCAAAATCTGAGCGGTGGCGTAGTCGGCAGCCGTGAGGGCCACCAAAGGTTGACCCGCCTGTTTGGCCTGGCGAAAGTGGTGAATGGATAGAGCAGCCATATCCCTATGATCTCATCTGGGCGTTCCCGCCAGCGGTGCGGAGCACTTTCCCATCAACCGCATCCCGTGGGGGAAGCAAGCTTGGCTTTGAGGCTGGGAAGAAGCAGGAGACTCGGTTTGCCGTTAAGATGGTAAAGCCCCACAGCTGACTGGAAGGGTGACAGAGTGGTTGATTGTGACGCTCTCGAAAAGCGTTGTGACTGCAAGGTCACCGTGGGTTCGAATCCCACCCCTTCCGTCTTCAGGCATACAGTTTTAGAACGCCTTGCCCAGCTAGGGCCTCTGGGATTTTTGGGGATCCCACCCAAGCCCTTCGCATCAGCGGTGCGGTTCCCCCATAACACTTTTGGCATGGAGCCAAGGTCAAGGTTGGATGGGGTTCTTGGCCTTTCTTCTAGAGTCTTATGTTCACCGCTCCTGCTCTCTCTGCCCAACTGCATCCGCTCATTCAGGGCTTATCCGAGGCAGTCCTGAACGTTTGGGGATCTACCCTCACCCTAGCCCCCTATCCTCTGCCTGAAGATCTGGGCTACGTGGAAGGCCGCCTAGAGGGTGAGAAATTGCAAATTGAAAACCGCTGCTACCAAGGGGATCCCTTTCGCAAACTGCACCTGGAGCTGGCCCAGGCCGGGCAGAGCCTGGATATTCTCCATTGCGTTATGTTTCCGCAGCCGCAGTACCCGCTGCCGCTGTTCGGTTGCGACATTGTGGTCGGTCGCGGACAGGTGAGCGCCGCCATTGTCGATCTCTCGCCGGTGACCCCCAGCTTGCCCGATCTCTATATCCAGGAGCTGGAAGCGTTGGGATCCCATCTCGTCCCTTTCCAACACCGGCGCCGGTTGCCGGAGTGGGGCACGATTTTTTCTCCCTACTGCCTGTTCGTGCGTCCTGCCGACGAAGCAGAGGCCGAGCGCTTTTTACACTTTGCCTGCCGTTTCCTGGAAATTCACTGCCGGCTGGCGCAGCAGATTCCCCCGCAGACGGATCCCGGCCAGATTTTGGCCCACTACCAGGGGCAGCAGCGCTATTGCAGCCAGCAACAGCAGAACGACCGCACCCGCCGCGTTTTAGAAAAAGCCTTCGGTCCCGCCTGGGCAGAGCGCTACATGAACACCGTCCTTTTTGACTTGCCTCCCAGTCCCGTGCAGATCTAGGCGGGATCCCCTTGCAGCCGCTGCTGGATGCTCAACGCCAATTTTTGCCCTAAGAACTCCGGCATGGTTGGAGTTGAATCCGGCCCTAGCAAGTAAAAAATGAAGCGCGTTTGCTTGCGGCGGAGCATCAAATTGAGGTTAACAACGGTCAAATCCTCCTGCGCGAGGGCCGTCATCACCCGGTAGAACACGCCCGGCTGGTTGTCCACATCCACCAAAAGTGTGGGCAAATGAAACACTGGGTCAAAGTAAAAAGAAACCTGCGCCTCTTTCAGGCCGGCCTTGAGATCAAACTCCAGTGCCAAGGTTTCGTGAACGCGAAACACACCCGCCAGGCATTCGTGAATGGCCCGTTCTAGGCTGAGCTTGGTTTGGGAAGAAAGGCTGTGGCCATCGCGGGAGACGATGGTGCGGATAAACACCAGGTGCGGTGAGTAGATCTGCCCATAGAGATGGATGCCGTGCACCGAGAGATTAAAAGCGGTGAACACCCCAAACAGATCGCTGAGCAGAGAAGGTCGGTTGCGGTAGGCCAGACAGACCACCGTCTTGCGACCTTCGTCCTGCATCTGTACCACCGCCTTGCGGGTTTGGTAGAGGGCGTAGGCCAAGCGCAGATTTTGGGCCTGCACCTCGCTGCTGACAAACTGGCTGTAAAAAGGCGGAAAGCTCTGGTTAAAACGCCGCATCAGAGCGGATCGCGTCAGCGGGACGGAGTCCTTGCGGGTGCTGACTTTGAGCGGCTGAAGATCTTCATGGGCAGCCCTCTTCCGCGCTTCCCGATCCCCGGCAACTCCTAGAGAAGCCACCTTGGGCTGGGGAGTGCCCTGCTGTGCTGATTGCTCATCAGTTGACATCGACCTCGCCACCTGCGTTGCTCCTTCTCCATCGTTGCTCAGTACGCCCCAGCCAAACCTCATTTATCCGCAAAATCACTGAGGCTCGAAACGAATGTTGACGCTGTATCCAATTCTTGTCCAATGCTTTTCAGTTCAATTTATCTCATAGGGCTAAGCTGGGCATCTGAGGAGCCAGTGGGGGCATCCCCCAATTGGGGGGATCCTTCCCTTCTTCGCTGCTGAACCGACGCTGTGAGCCTTTCAATCCCAGAATAGCCAGAATAAGCCTAAACTATGAATTGAGCAGAGCGCTGCAATTTTTGATATAAAGTGCCGCATTGAGTGCTGGCCGGCTGGGTGACATGAAGCGCTATCTTGTTGGCCATCACTTTGGTTTTTCCCTAGGTTTGTGAAGAGATCCCTGTGAGCAGGACTGTTGCCGATCCCACCCCATTTTCGCCCGCACAAGCGCCGGATCCCGGTGGAGCCTGGTGGGATCTCAGTCTCATCACTTCCCCTGCCCAAGAAGACCTGATCTTTTGGCGGCTGGAGAGTTTTGGCTGTCGGGGCATGACCAGCCAAGCCTATGGCGAAGATCAGATTTGCATTCACGCCTATTTGCCTTGGCCTCACGTCAGCCTCCTGGATTTGGCAGCCCTCTCCCTGCGCCTGCAGCAAGATGCCCTCATTGCCGGTCAGCGGGTTCCGAAGCTGCGCTGGGAACGCATAGAGGCGGAAGATTGGAGCAGCAGTTGGAAGCAGCACTGGCAGCCCCAATGGGTCGGGGATAAGTTGCTCATTTGTCCGGCCTGGCTGGATCCGCCCCCTCACCCCGGTCGGCACCTGTTGCGGCTGGATCCCGGTATGGCCTTCGGCACGGGCACTCACCCCACCACGCAGCTCTGTCTGGAGTCGCTGGAGATGCGCCTGGAGGGCGGCGGGGGTGCCGAGGGAGTGACTGTGGCCGATGTGGGCTGTGGATCCGGGATTCTGTCGTTGGCGGCGGCCCTGTTGGGGGTGAAGCGGGTGTTTGCGGTGGACATCGACCCCCTGGCGGTGCAAGCCACGATGCACAACCGCGATCTCAACGGCCTGACGGATCGCATTGTGGTCGCTCAGGGCAGCCTGGAGCAGATTCCCGAAATGGTGGATGGGTTGGTGTGCAACATCCTGGCAGATGTGATCCTGGATATGATCCCGGAGTTTCGGCTGGTGGTAAAGGAGGGGGGATGGCTGATCCTCAGCGGCATCCTCATCGAGCAGGCCAAGTTGGTGGCGGAGATGCTGGAGGCCAACGAATGGGTGGTGGCAGCCCTCTGGCGACGGGGGGAGTGGTGTTGTCTGAACGCACGCATGACCTGAGCGCTTTGCCCCGATTGGCGATTGACCCAGCGCAGCGGGATCCCAGCGGTGTTCTCCATTTAACTGGTCTGCAACAGCACTACTTGCAGCGGGTGCGCCGCCTCAGGCCAGGGGATCTCTTTTTGGTTTTGGACGGCTCAGGCAAGCTGTGGGCGGCCCGTTGGCAAGCCCAGGGATCCCAAATTGTGGGCGAGGTGGAGACGCTGCCGCGGGAATTGCCTGTTTTTTTGCATCTGGGCTTGGCGGTGGTCAAAGGGCAGGGGTTTGACGAGGTGCTCCGCCAGGTTACCGAGCTGGGGGCGGCGCGCATTACTCCCCTGCTGACGGAGCGCACCGTGTTGGAACCGGGATCTGGGCGGCAGGAACGCTGGCAAAAAATTGTGCGGGAGGCCGCAGAACAATGTGAGCGGTTGCGCTGGCCTCAGGTCGATCCCCCCACCCCTTGGACAAGTTGGCTGGCGGAGCTGCAAGCCGTTCGCGCTACTCGGACGGAGTCCTTCTGGTGGGGTATAGCCGTGGCGCGCGAGAACGCCCCCCTGCTGGTGCAGGCCCTGCCAAAGCTGCAGATCCCGGCCTTGGCCATAGCCATTGGCCCAGAAGGGGGCTGGACGGTTGCCGAACGTCGGCAGGCTGAGGAATATGGGGGAGTGTCCGTCTCCCTTGGCCCTACCATCTTGCGAGCCACCACCGCCGCTGTTGTTGCCACCAGCCAAATTGCCGCCACCTACTCCTGGTTGGACTCGAGCTTGGATCGGGGTCATTTGGCTCCGCTAGCGACGGGGAGTGTTGTCGCCGATAATCAATAACTAGGCCGTTTGCGTCAGCGGGACGGAGTCCTTTGACGAGAACAGCCATTGGCATAGCAGGCGGCCAGGCCCACCCCAGGGAGGGAGAACGAGAATGGAGATGATCCAGGCGGTGCGGGGCACCCGAGATATTCTGCCGCAGGAGGTGCGGCTCTGGCAGCAGGTGGAAGCCAGCGCCCGAGAGATCCTGGGACGGGCCAACTACCAAGAAATTCGCACCCCCATCCTGGAGTTGACGGAGCTCTTTGCCCGCAGCATTGGCAGTGCCACTGACGTGGTGGGCAAGGAGATGTACTCCTTCAGCACCCGTGGCGAGCAAGAGGTGAGCCTGCGCCCAGAGAACACAGCAGGTGTGGTGCGGGCCTACATCCAGCACGGGCTGCAAACGGCTGGAGATGTGCAACGCCTCTGGTATTGTGGGCCGATGTTTCGCTATGAGCGTCCCCAGGCGGGGCGGCAACGCCAGTTCCACCAGTTGGGGGTAGAGCTGCTGGGCAGCCGGGATCCCCGCGCCGATGCGGAAGTCATCGCCTTGGCCTGGGAGCTGTTGCAAGCGGTGGGGGCGGAGAACCTGAGCTTGCGGCTCAATTCCCTGGGGGATCTGCAGGATCGGCGGGCCTATCGCCAGGCCCTGGTGGACTACCTCACTCCCTTGCGGGAGAAGCTGGATCCTGACTCCCAAGAGCGTCTCACCCGCAACCCGCTGCGCATTCTGGATAGCAAGGATCCCCGCACCCGCGAGATTGCCGAGGGGGCCCCCAAGCTGCCGGATTACCTCGGCCCAGAATCGCGGGCTTTCTTCGAGCAGGTGCAAGCTCACCTGCAGATGTTGGATATTCCCTACCAGTTGGATCCCTACTTGGTGCGGGGCCTGGACTACTACACCGACACCGCCTTTGAGATCGTCTCACCTGACTTGGGATCCCAGAGTACCGTCTGTGGGGGTGGTCGCTACGACGGCTTGGTGGAAGAGCTGGGCGGACCTTCTACCCCAGCGGTGGGCTGGGCCGTCGGCATGGAGCGGCTGGTGCTGCTGTTGCAAAAGAAACAAGGGGAGGCTCCGCCAGCACCGGTCGAGGTTTACGTGATCTCCCGTGGGGCGAAGGCTGAGGCCCAATCCCTCCGGATCGCTCAAGCGCTGCGCCAAGCTGGTTTCTGCACCGAGCTGGATCTGAGCGGCAGCGCCTTTGGCAAGCAGTTCAAACGGGCCAGCCGCAGCGGCGCAACTTGGGCTGTTGTGCTAGGGGATGCGGAAGCTGCAGCCGGAGAGGTACAGCTTAAGCACCTGCCTACAGGGCAACAGCAAACCCTTTTGCAAGCCGATCTGATTCAGTATCTGGCATGCCATTCGCGTCAGCAGTGCGGAGCACCAAGGTGATGGAGCTATGTTAAATTTCTGGGTTCGGCGGGACGGCCAGGAAGACTGGCAGCCAGTACCAGCCGAGGGAGCAGTTCTGGAAGAAGATACCTACACCATTGTTGCCCGTTCGCCCCAGCCCCACTTCACCATCACGGTGGAAGTCCGGCAGCGTCCTCTAGGGCCACAGAATCAGGGCCCCAACACCGGCACGACTCCTCCACAGGTCCAAACCCGTTCTGTGCGCACCAACGATGAAGGGATCGGCATTATTTTGCCTGCCAGCCGCCTCACCCCTGGGTTTTGGGAATTGCACTGCCGAGATGCCGACTTGATCGCAGAACTGTTCGGTGAAACCGAGTTGGACAATTGTCTCCGTTTTCAGGTTGTGCCTGCCCCCGCGCCTCTGGAGCCGGAACGAGGGATCCCTGCCCCGGTGGCTGAAGAGGCCGGGTTTGAGCCCCCCCAGAAAAAAGAGGTCGCCATCCCGCCAGAGCTGTTTTCCCTAATGCACAGTGAATTGGAGGGATCCCCGGAGGAGGTGCTGGTGTTGACGGGGCGGATCGGCTGCAGCGGCGAGCTGCGGGTACAGGTTTGGCCAGAAGGGGAGGAGAGGCCGCTTTTCCAGGGACAACGGCAAATTCAACTCCCGGCGGGGGCGCGGACGGCGGTGTTCAGCATCCCCATCACCCTGCCCAGCCAAGTGTGGGCCCGTCCTTTACGGGGAGAACTGGCCCTTACTCCCTCCTCCTGGTGGGATCCAGAGCCGTCGCCTCAGACCCTGACCATCCCCTTTTCCATTCGCTGTCGCAGCCAAGAGGCAGGACTTCTTGGCGCAGGGATCCCCCTCCCGCAGCAGCAAGAGGAAGAGAGGCTGGCCGATGCTGCCAGTCCTGCCTCGACCGCAACCCTGCTCTCTCCCGAACGAACCTTGCAAAAGCTGCTGCGCATCTGGCAGCACAGTGCTCCTGCTGGAGGGGATCCCGGCTCGACTCAGCCGGCAGAGCCCTCTGCTAAGGCCGCACCCGAACCTAACCCCCAGCCTGCGGCGCCGATTTCCCCTCTTCCCTCACCCCCCCAAGCTGAGCCAATGGGCGAGGATGCCGCCCTGCCAGCCCCAGCAGGGAGCCCGGCCACCCCACCTCCGCCTGCATTCGCCCTGCCTGCCACCAGCAAGGACACCAAAAACTCGCCCCCGCCGCCAGAAGTGTGCCCGGCGCCACAACTGCTGGTGCCTGAGCAATTGCGAGCGGGCGACAATTTCGATGTGGTGCTGCGTTTGCCGGCCTTGGCCCCTGCCTCCGCCGCCGGCGCCGCCTCCCAGCCACCTTATTGGATCAAGTTTTGGGTCAAGCATGGCCGCACCCGCTCGTTGGTGGATGGCCCCCGCTGGTTGCTGGACTTCTCCCGCGACGATCAGGGGCAGTGGCAAGCTTTAACCCGCATGACCATTCCCCCAGGCGTCCCCGAGCTGATCTTTGAAGCTTGGGCCGTCAGCCCGGATCGCCAGCAGCAGAGCGACCGAGTTACAGAGCACCGCTCTATCTTGCCTTAGGGATCCCTCGCTCTTGAGTCCTGTTTAGTCTTGGACGGAGCGCACCATCAGCACTGGGCAGCCGATGTGCACCCGCACATAGTCGGAGATGGAACGCCCCAGCAGCCGATCCAGGTCGGGGATGCTGCGGGCAATGCTGGGCCGGCGATCCGGGGATCCCATCACCAGCAGATCGGCCTTGCTTTCTTCAGCCAGGCGGACAATCTCCGTAGCCGGATCCCCGACAGCCGTCAACACCTGGTGGCCGATTTGCCGGTTTTTGAGGATGTCGATTGCCCGATCTAGGGCCTCATCTCTACCTGGGTTGTCGGCATCCAACTGCACAGAGGCCAGGAAGATCTGGGCCCCTTGAATGCCGGAGATCAAGTCAAGGGCTGTGGCAAAGGCGGCCTGGGCAGCGGGGGAGTTGTTGAGGGCCACCATGACATGGCTGGGGTATTTGACGTAGGCGTCGTCTTTGACCAGCAGCATTGGGCAGGAGGCGAGCTGGAACACATATTGGCTCACCGAGTTCTGCAAAATGGCCATGATGCGGTTGCGCCCCCGGGATCCCATGACAATTAAGGGATTGGGCATAGACTCGGCCACCTGCAGCACCACCACCTTGGGATCCCCTTCCACCAGTTGGGTGCTGATCTTTAGCCCTGGGCGGGGGGGGAAAGTCTGCAGGGTTTGGGCCAGCAGTTCCTGCCCCTTTTGCCAGGCAGCCCGCATCTCCTCGGCAGAGGTCTGGGAAGGCACCGCATGCAGCAATGTCACGTGGCACTGGGCAAAGGCCGGCAGAGACAGAAGGGTATGCACCATTTGCTCAGTGGGGCCGCTGCCATCGATGGCGGCAATGAGGTTCTCAAATCGAGACATGGGATCCGTTCTCCGGGCCGTAGTTTGCCAAGACTCATCCTAGATCTGCCCCTGCGGATCCCTGTTACCGTAGGGGATATCCTGCAACATTTTGTTGGGTTTCAGTAACTTAGCCACACATAGCCGGTAAAGCCGCCGCCGGCATTGGTGTTGCGGCCGGTCAAGAATTGAAACCCTCCCAAGCCCAGCGTTAACCCTCCCTCCAGCCGCCAGTTGAGCTGGCCAGAAAGCTTGAGGTTGTCGTAGTCGGGATCCTGAACGGCCAAATCCCCGAACAACAAAGGCGCGCCGTTGCCCAACGTAAAATCCCCATCCAGGGCCAGGATGGCCTGCAGCTCAGGAGTCAGGTCTGCCCCGAAGGTCAGGTTGGCCTTGACCCGATCCCCGGGATAGCCCAAGTAATCTCGGAACGTGAGGCAGGAGTCGAAAAAGGCGGGCAGGGATCCCAACTGGGTATTGGCCGCCACCCCAACTTTGAGATCGTAGCCGAAAACACCGTACCCCAAGGGCAGGGGGATGTCTCGGGTGGCGTATCCCGGCGGGATCAAGGCCGTCAATTGGGCCGAAAGGAAGGGATCCCCGTTCCCCCAAGTATGGCGCAGGCCCAGTTCCAGATCCCGCAGGCCCTGGTTGCGCTGGGTAACGGTGTCAGCCCCGCTGGCAAAGCGATTTTCGATGAAAACGTAGCTGGTGTTGAGGTTGAGAGTGAGCTGATCGCTAAGGCCAGTCTCGGCGAAAAGGTTGAGGCGGGTTTCTCCGTACTCCGAAAGGGCCGGCTGCAGGCGTCCCCCCTGATCAAAGCGGGTGCGAGGCCGATAGACCTCCGGCTGCAGCGAAAAAAAAGTCTTGCCGGCACCGCGGGGAAAACCGCATCCTGCCCAGGCCGGCAGCTCCGGCGGCATTGCACTAACCACTAGACTCGCCAGCAGGCTTGCCCATGGAAATCTAGGCTTCTTCATGGCAGGGGGATCCCGGCAGTTTCAGGGGGATTGTATCCCCAGGATCAAGCTCTGGGCCAAGATCCGGGACAAAACCGGCTTTGGAACGACTGCTAACTATGAGGTGGCAGCCGGTAGGCCCACCTGTGCCCGGAATTGGCGAGCGGCGGTCAGCGCTCCGAAGGGATCCCCCTTATACAGGCCGTAGTGCATGAGAGAAAAGCGCCGCAGCCCCAGTTGAGACACTTCCTGCAGCCACTCCGGCTGGCTCATGAGCTGAAAGTCTGTATGGACGGTGTCGGCCCGTCCGCCGCTGGGGTGCTTGTCCTTAATCGATGGCTCGTAGTGGGCCAACATCAGGTTGGAGTGGATGGGGGAAAACAGGCGGCAACAGAGGCGGATCTGCTCCGGGTTACCGGGATCCGGGCCGTTCAACTCTGGATTAAACTCTCCGGGCCGCCGCTGGCGCATCGACTGGAAGGCGATCCCGTCCATTTGGCTCATAGTCTCGGCAAAGGGCTCCACCATGCTGCGGCCTGCCCCCTGGGAAGGGTCGTCAAAGGTGGCAATCCAGCCCCCCCAGCACAGGGCTACTTCGGCTGCCGGCAGCCGCTCCTTGATGGCTTGGCGGGCTGTGAGGACATTGCGCATTAGGGCTTGGTAGTAGAAAGCAGTGTCGGCGTTGTAGGTATCTGCTGGGATCCGCCAATAGGAAAACTCAGTAGCCAAGCTCCAGTAGGTGGGGCGGCCCTGAGGATTGGCTTGGGCAATATAGCCCGCCAGCTCGGCCACGTCCTCCACAAATTGCGGGGAGATGTGATAGTCGCCGCAGGGGCGGTGGGTGTCGTCTTCCCAGGTGATGATGTGGAGGGTATAGCCCCGCTCAAACCACTGCCGCAAAAGCCCGGCCTGGTGCCAGTTGCGCCAAAAGGAGAGATCCCCCTGGCGGTGATCAAAGCTGTTCAGCCAGCCGCTCAGGAAATGGGGATCCCACCCCTGCGCCACTGCCGCCACCTGCGGATCCGACTCGATTTCCCAGAGGAAGCGACCGGGATCCTCGCCAATGCCCACCTGCCAGCGGGCCAGCAGCTCTGACAAGTTCATGCTTCCCGTCTCGGCATTTTCCGGGCTGCGACTCCCCTGCTGACTCAAAAACTCCTGGCCACAGCCGGCAACCCCATAGGCAGCCAGCAGCGCTCCGCCCGCTTGCAGCACCTGTCGCCGCTGCCAGGATCGTCTCCTTTTCATCTCCTCTCCTCCTGCGGTTCCTCTTGGTGTTGGCGAGCCCACAGCCGCACTTGGGGGGAGCTATAAACCTCCCTGAAGCCCGGCAGCCCCTCAAAATTGAGCTCAGGCCAAAATTGCAGGATGCGATCGGCGCTCTGCAAGGGATCCGCCAGCCCCGCTACCAAGAGGTAGTCCACCCTTTCCTGGGGATGCTGAAGGGCCAGGGCAAACTCGTACTGGTGAGGAGTAAGGAAAGAGCGGGGATCCCTTGCCCAAAAGATAGCCTCAAAGTGGATGTCGTCGTCCACCAGCACTTTTTGTCCGGGCAACAGGTGGCGATAGAGATACTGCCCAACCTGGCGCTTTTCCTGCCGCAGCCTCCGCCAGTCTTCTAGGGCTTGCCCAGCAGAGGTTACTTCATACAGGTTTTGGGCAGCTTCCAACTCGCCACTAAGGGGCACTACCCCTGCCACCAGCCGCTCCCAGAGATCCCGCTCCTCGGCCACCAGGGGCATGAAGAAACCCGGCTCTTGGCTCACCCCATAACCGGCAGTGAGGCAGTTCAACCCCAAGAGGGCAGTGATCAACAGGCGCTTAGCCCAGCCGGGGCCGGCTCCGCGACACAAGTAGGCGCCCATCAGCAAAGGCAGCGGCACCCAGAAAAGGCCAAAGCGGCTCAGCTCCCGCAAAAACAGCCCCTGCCCTAGAGAAGCCAGCAGGATGACCAGCGGCATCCCCCAGACCAGAGCCCATACCCAGCGACCCGGGCCTCGGCCCAGCAGGGATCCCAGCCCCAACAGCAGATAGGCAGGGGCCAGCACCGCCAGCCATTTCCCAGCCTCCAGCACCCCCCGCCAGCCACCCGCCTGCTGCAAGTCTTCCCGCAATTGCGGCAGCCGCAGACCGCTGCCCACCTGGTAGGTGAAAGCCCAGGGATCCCCTACCGACAGCCAATTCACATACAGCCAGCTCAGGATCAAGGCTAGGCTGACAAAGCCGGCCACCAACAGCGAGGCCCAGCGAAACCCCCAGACTTCTCGGCGAAAGGCCACCAGCAGCAGCATCCCCGCCCAGGGCAGCAGCCATCCGCTTTCCCAGCGCAGCACCATCAGGGGCCCCAGCGCCAGCCCAACGAGCAGCAGCCTCAGGGTAATAGGCAGCTCATCCCCTGCCGCCACTGACTTCCCCGCTGCTCGTTTCTCGTCAGCCAGGGGAAACAACAAGGCCATGTTTACCCCCAGCAAAAGCGAGGTGGCCGTCCAAGCGGGGCTGCGCAGCAGCATCAAGATCAAAGTCGGCTGCACCACCATCAACAAACCCCACAGCCAGCACCATCCCACCTCCACCGGCAAACGGCGTAACTGCCGCCACACCCAGCCCAGCAGCAAAGAGCCCAAGATGGTCTGCAGCAACAGCGGGGATCGTCCCAGAATGGCCGTAGCCAGCACCAGCAAGGGAGGAAAGGTGGTGCCCACAATGGGCAGGCGCGGATCCGGCCCCAAAACCGCCACGGATCCCTTATAGCCAAGAAACTGCATCTCCAAGCTCACCCAGCTCCAGCCTTCCTTCAAACCCCACAGAAGGCTAGCCAGCAGCAGAAACAGGATCCCGGTAGACCCGAAGAGCCGCAAGAAAGCCCTGAGCCTGTTGAGAAACATGGGTTACTTCAGTAGCTTCAAGAATTTAGAATTAATTGGAGATTAATTGGAGGGTAACTGGTTAAATCGCCAATCGAGCCTCAAGAGCTATTTAGTGTTAATGAGAACATGTCTCAAGTAGGGCGTGGGGATGGGCTGACGTGTCTAGGCACTGGACACAGGGCTAGATTAGCATTCCCTGGCCTGAGAGACTTTATCTACGAGTTTTGGCGTAGGCCAATTCAGCCATATTGTCGATGAGGTGTTCTCGGATTCTGAGAGAGGATGGGGACGACTTTGCAAGGACATGATCTTATGTTGCAGGCTGTGCGGGACGTGAATGATGCAGCAGTTCCAGCGCTTGAGCTGGTACCCTCTCAAGCAGAGACCCGTCCCTGGGGATCCTTCTGGGTTTTGGATGAAGGCCCGATGTACAAGATCAAGCGCATCGAGGTGAAGCCTGGCCATCGGCTCAGCCTGCAGATGCACTACCACCGCAGCGAGCACTGGATCGTGGTCAGGGGCACAGCGAAAGTGACCCGTGGAGAAGAGGTGATGCTGCTGAGCTCCAACGAGTCCACTTACATTCCCCCCTGCACCAAGCACCGCCTGGAAAACCCCGGCACCCTTCCCTTGGTGTTGATCGAGGTGCAAAACGGGGAATATCTCGGGGAGGACGACATTGTGCGCTTTGAGGATGACTACGCCCGCCAGTAAAGGGATCCCCTGGGCATCCGAATCTACGGTTTGTGCGTAAAGACCCCCGAAAGCTTACAGATTTCTGCATGTCGGGCAAACTTGGGTCAGGTGGGCCAAGGGGCTTGCCTGCACTAGACAAGTGAGGGATAAGCAAGAGGGGGTCAAGGTGACGCAGAAGGCAAGGCAGTGGGCTTTGTGGGTTGCCGGTTTGCTTTGGTGTTGCGGGCCAACGGCTGCCCAGGCAGCGGAAGTCATTTCTCTGCAAAGGCTGGGCTACGACCGCTCGGTGCTGCTGCAAGGAGCTAACCCGCGTCTAGATATCGGGATCCCTGCCCCCCTGAACGGTGTTGACCCTGAGGCCAGCTTTGTGCAGTTGCGCCTGGATCCCTCGCCGGTGTTGAAACCTACGTCCACGGTGCGGGTGCTGATCAATGACGAGCTGGCGGGTATCTTCCTGGTGCAAGATCTGCGGCAGGAGCCGGTGGTGCGAGTGCCCATCCCCAGCTTGGCCGCTGGCGAGCGCTTTATCACCTTGTCGGTGCAGCCTTTCCTGAGCATTACCGACGACATCTGTGCCGACTTGAATACCGGCAACCTGCTGCTGACGGTGGGGCGGGATAGTTTCTTTGAGCTGGCGCCCCTCGTTCCTGATGCCACGGTGGCCGGTTTTCTGGGCCGGCTGTATCCTCAGGTTACTTTGGTAGTGCCGGCCAATCCTTCCTCTGAGACGGCGGAAGCAGCTCTGTGGCTGTACAGCCTCCTTTCTCACCTGTTTCCGCAAACGCCCATCCTGTGGAGCAACCGTCCGAAGCAGGGGGCACAGGTGATCTTAGAGCCGGCCAATTTCACCCCCCACTTGCAGCATCAAATTACCCCAGAGGGATCCCGACTGCGAGTGGCCGCCCGCCGGGAAGCTATTCTTGCTCTCTATGAAGAATGGAAGCGGGCGGGGCTGGTCAGCCGCGGCATCCAGGTGACAAGGGTGGCGGATCTGGAGAGAGCGCTCAGGGCCAACCGCCTCAGCCTGCGAGAGCTGGGGATCGTGGATCCCATGTTGCGGGGGTTTGGCAGCCAGTCTTTGGTCTTCAACTTCAGCCTGTCCCAATTAGGGGGACGACCGCGGGATCTGGCGGCGCAACTGGATGTGATCATGAACCCGGTCGATGGCCGAGTGGGGGATCGCCTCACCAGCTACGTGTTCTTGAATGGCGTTCTGTTGCGCACCTACAACCTAACGGGCCGCACCCAGCTCAACGAGACCATCCCCCTCCCCACCCGCCTGCTGCGCCGCTTCAACCAACTGGAGCTGCGCTTTGATTACGGGGCCAGCCCCGGTAATTGCCAGGGATCCCTGACCCCGCTGACTTTGCAAGTGCGTTCCGATAGCTCTGGCCTTCTCTGGAGCGGCTACCAAGCCCCTAGCGGCGAGCTGCAGGAGATCCCGGCGGTGCTGCAGGGATCCGGACGGGTTGGGCTGGGGGATCCCCAACTGCTGCCGGCTGCCGCCTACCTGGTCGGTGCCCTCAGCCGGCTGGCTGCCCGACCCCTGCTGCCCACCCTTGAGGTTTTGCCCAAAGAGGAAGCCAACCTGGAGACGGGGAACTTTGCCTGGCAGGTGATCGTGGCTGGGCCAGATCAGGTGGAGCTTAATAGCCCCATCCGGCTGGGATCCCAGTTTGAAATCATCAATCCCCTCAACCAGCAGGTGGCCTTGGCCGCTCAGCCTCAAGAAAACCTCGGCCTTTTGCAGTACTTTCTCCTGAAAGGTAAGCCGAACCTTTGGCTTTCCTGGTGGGGATCTGACCCGGCTTTGGCAGAGCGCCTCAGCCGCGGCCTTGCCGATCCGCGCACCCGCCTGGCCAACCAGCTACAGGGAAACGTGCTCACCGCCTATGCCGCTGCCCCCGATCTCACCCAAGTGCAAAGCTGGGATCTCACGCCGGCAGGCTATCGAGTGCGCTACCCCGGTCGCTTCAGTTGGCAGCTTTTGTTGTGGCAATACCGCTATTGGTTAGTGCTGCTGCTGGCCCTTTTGCTGGCAGTAGGAGCCTGGAATACCTACCAACGCTTGGCCCGCCGCCCTGAGTCGCCCACCCTTTCCTAGGGGGGTTGGCAGAGGACTTCCGGTTAAACCAGACTTGAGTCAAGCAAGGACTCCGTCCCACTTGCGCGAATAGGGTTTCCAGCCACGCTCCATGCTCCAGTCCCTCAAATCCTCGCTTTTGCGCACGGGCTACCTTACCCGGCAGCAATTGGCTGAGGCTGAGGAGTATCGCGAAGCAGCTAGTTGCTCCTTGCCTAGGGCTCTTTGGAGCTTGCGAGTCATGCACCCGGGCAAGTTTGTCAACTTGTGTCGCCAGATTCTGGACCGGCCTAGGCTGAGAGACTGGCTGCTCAAGCACTCCCTAGATCCAGAGCTGCCTTGGCTGATTGAGCCTATTGATTTGGTGCCGGTGCGCTTTTTGCCCTGTGGCTGGCTCGACCCGCAAACTGTTGTGGTGGCCACAGAAGAGCCGGGCTTCCCCGCCATTTGGCAGTCTGTGAAACACCTGTGCCCGGAAGCAGAAAAACTCTGGGAGATCCCAGCCACTGAAAAGCAGATCCTGACGGTCATCCTTGAGCGCAAGCTGGCCGCCGAGCTGCTGGGCAGCCGTCTTACCTTAGAGCAGTGGCAGCAGGCTTTGGAGATCCGCCGCCGCACCGGCTCCAGCCTGGGGCAGGTGCTGACCCGGCTGAGCTACCTCTCCACCCCCGAGTATCTCAGCATCCTAGCCCATTTGCTGGGCTACCCCGCTGTCTCAGAACTAATGGGGACAGGGCTGCTCCACCGCGACGAGAGCCTGAGCCGGCAGTTTGATCCCGAGGTGATGATGCGCCACCTCTTCTACCCCTTGAGCTGGACGGATGAGCACACCCTTACAGTGATGGTCAATGACCCCCTGGACTGGGCGGTGGATGAGCTGCTCTACAGCTGGCGGCCAGGCTTGCGGATTGAAAAGGTGCTGGGCACCGAGCAGGATATCACGCAACTGCTCAGCCAAGACCAGGGATCCCGCTTCAGCCAAGAGGCGGTGTACAAGCTCATGGCCCGCCTGCCGGAGGAATCGGCCTCGCGGGTGTTTACTCCTTCTCAGATTGCAGTGGGCTACGGCCTGCTGCTGCTATTTCTATTGGGGTTGGCCACTGCTCCCTGGACGACTCTGACCATTTTGGTGCTGCTGATCAATCTTTTTTACGTCGCTTCGATCCTGTTCAAACTGCTGCTCAGCCTAGTGGGATCCGCCGATCGCTTCCACCAGATTACCGATGAGGAAGTAGCCGCTTTGGATGATCGCGACTTGCCTATCTATACCATCCTGGTGCCGGTCTACAAAGAACCGGAAGTAATGCCGATTTTGATCAAGTCTCTCTCCAAGCTGGATTACCCCCATGAGCGCTTAGATGTGCTCATCTTGCTAGAAGAAAACGACCGCGCCACCATTGAGGCGGCCCGGGCTGCCAAGCCCCCCCGCTACGTGCGCCTGCTCATCGTGCCAGATAGCAAGCCCAAGACCAAACCCAAAGCCTGCAACTACGGCCTGGCCTTTGCCCGTGGCGAATACCTCACCATCTACGACGCTGAAGACATTCCGGATCCAGACCAACTCAAAAAAGCAGTCATTGCCTTCCGAAAAGGGGATCCCAGCTTGGTCTGCGTCCAGGCCGCCCTCAACTATTTCAACCGCAACGAGAACTTCCTCACCCGCATGTTTACCTTGGAGTATTCCTATTGGTTCGACTATCTGCTGCCGGGTTTGGAAACTCTCAGAATGCCCATCCCCCTGGGTGGCACCAGCAACCACTTTCGCACTGACCGCCTGCGGGAGCTGCAGGGATGGGATCCCTTTAACGTCACCGAAGACGCAGATCTAGGCATCCGCGCCAGCCAGCACGGCTATACGGTGGGGGTGATCAACTCCACCACTTATGAAGAGGCCAACTGCGCTGTTAAAAACTGGATCCGGCAGCGCTCCCGCTGGATCAAGGGCTACATGCAAACTTGGCTGGTGCACAACCGCAACCCCCTGCGCTCGTTGCGCAAGCTGGGCCTGAAGAACTGGCTGTCTTACCAGTTTTTTATTGGCGGCAGCTTCTTTACCTTTCTCACCAGCCCCATCATGTGGCTGCTGTTTATTTACTGGCTGCTCACCCGCGCCCATTGGCTGCAAAACCTATTTCCCAGTTGGCTGGTTTATCTGGGCTTGTTTAACCTCCTGGTGGGCAATGCCATTGGGATTTACCTCAACTTGGTGGCCGTTTTCCGGCGAGGGTACTACGATCTGGCCTTCTATGCCCTGCTCAACCCCATCTACTGGCAACTGCACTCTATGGCAGCTTACATGGCCCTGTGGCAGCTCTTTACCAAGCCCTTCTACTGGGAAAAGACCATCCACGGCCTGAGCAAGTTTACCCACGCCAAAGTCCAGGAAGCTGCTCACAAAGCAGCCTAGGCTACGGACTGAGTTCCTAAGCAGTAGCAGCGAAGTGAGGACAGCCAGCACCCTTCTAGAAGCTGTAGTCCGAGTCTACGATCACAGCACAACCACTGGGGTGGAGACAGCTAGCCATGATCACCTTGACAGAAAAGTTGCCCTCGTAGGGCGCCTGCACGATGGGGAAATCGTCCAACAGTTCGTCTGCAGCCACCACCTGACCGCTGGCATCGTAAAGCACCAGATCCACATCGAAGCAATCCTGGTCGCACTGCGCCCAGATGTTTTCACCTCGGTAGAAATAGCCTGTAACTACGGTCGATTGTCCATTAAGAAGCCACAAACTACGGCTCTGAGCCCAGGCGGCAGCGCCCCCGATAACTGTGGCCGCTCCTATTAAGCTTGCCACCAACCAGCCCCGCACCGAAGCCATAAGACTGCCCTCCTACTGAAAAACGGAGATAGATTTTCTACAGGGATCCACCTCAACGCCCACACTCTAGCACCCGGATCCGTCTTTCCCGAATGATCCAGATCACGTTAAGGATCCCACGTTAAAAATCGCGAAAAAGGGATACAAAAAAGGGATCCCAACCGAAGCAGGGATCCCTTAATTCTGATTGACAATCCGGCGCAGCTGGCTCATCGGTTGAGCCGACTTCTTTATTGTGGTTTTATTGTGGCAAGCTCAGTTCCCCGCGTCGCCCCAAGGGATCCGTCAAGACATTGCCGGCGGGGCCTTTGATTTGAATGGTGCAGCGGCTGCCGGACACTTCAATAACGTTGTAGTTGGGCACCGCCAGCTCCAAAAAGCGCAGGTTGCCTGTGGTTACCCCTGGGATCCCGCTCACTTGCGGATTGGTCGGGTTCACCGGTGCCAAAAAGCCGTTCACAATTAGGAAAGGGAGGCTCGTTGGCACAACTGATGTGTAAGAAGCGAATGGGTCGTCCATCCCCAGGAGCTGGCAGGGTGCGAAACTGGCCTACAGGGCTGGTAAACCCCTCGCTGACAAACCGGTAGAAGTAGCGCTGCGCTGGCCTCAAGCCGGTGACGACGGCACGAGCAATGTAGTCGCCTGGCTCAGTGCGGTAGTTGCGGCCCGCCACACGGCGAGCAGTAAGCGAAACTTGTTGCGAAATGGGGTTGAACTCGGAATTCTCAGCCACCTGCAACGTCACCGCAACCGTGTCTGTTGCACTGGCCGGGATCACCCGCGTGGAAAGCACCGCCCCTTCCGAGGTGGGATCCCCGGCAAATACCCCTTGAGGGAACCCGGGCTCTCCCAGGGGGGGAATGGAGGAACTGGAGGTGCCCCCACAGGCAGCCAGGGCAGCTGCCCCACCTCCAAACATCAGCAACTGCAGGAAAAAGCGACGGGAACTCAGGGAACTCATAGGGCCCACCTCAGGGACGCAGGCAAATGTAAAGGGATCCGCAACAAAGGCCAATCGCCTTTTTAGTCAAGCACTTTTGCCCCCAAGCTGAGGTTGTGGGCAGGTGAAGGCTGGGTTAGGGTTGGTTTAACGGCTCTGACCCCTGCGCCCAGGTTCCCCACGGCCTTTTCACAGAGCTTGCTGAGAAGGCTAAAATTTCATTACAGTTTTTCCTGCTTTTGCCCCATTTTTGCGGTTTTGCGTTCCTTAGACTTCTTTTGACCCTGCCGAAGGAGGGATCGTTGTGGCTACAGAGACCCTGGTCAAGCCTTCTGTAACCCCAAAGCACATGCCCATGTACCGGGTGTTGCTGCACAACGACGATGTCAACACCATGGAGTACGTGGTGCAGGTGCTGGTGAAGGTGATCCCGGCGATGATGCCGCCGCAAGCCACTGAGATCATGCTAGA
The DNA here is from genome assembly GCF_054058015.1 of Thermostichus sp. MS-CIW-30. Taxonomy (NCBI): domain Bacteria; kingdom Bacillati; phylum Cyanobacteriota; class Cyanophyceae; order Thermostichales; family Thermostichaceae; genus Thermostichus; species Thermostichus sp. MS-CIW-30. Next base: position 49,175 of record NZ_JBSRZW010000002.1, on the reverse strand, counting down.
GGCCCACAACAACGGTGTTGCTGTGGTGATCGTGGTGCCGCGGGAGCACGCGGAGTTTTACTGCGAACAGTTGCGTCAGCACGGCCTCACCAGCTCCATTGAGCCGGAACGCTAAGCAGGAGCGGTTGGGGTGGGCCTGCTGATTGCAAAACTCAAGGCTTTGCCCTTGCCGCTGCGGCTGTTGCTGTTTTTGGGGATCCCCCTCCTAGCCTGGCTGCCGTTGCTCGGGCTGGGGAGTTGGCTTCTTCCTGAACGACGGGAGTACCTGTGGCTGCTCCTGTATGCCCTGCTGCTAGCCTGGCTATGGGTGTGGGGATCCGGGTTTGCCGCCTATGGACTGGATGGCAGTTGGCCTTGCCGAGGCGGGATCCTGTGGGGCCTGGGGATCGGGGTCGGGGGGCTTTTCTTGCTTTTGGGCCTGGAGGGATCCCTGGGTTGGCTGAGTTGGAGGGCGGTAGGAGGGGGATCCCTGCTGGTCTATGGGTTGCTGGGGTTGCTTTTGGGCTTGGGGGTGGCGCTGGCGGAGGAGCTGTTTTTTCGCGGCTGGCTGCTGCAGGAGATGCTGCTGGACTACGGTTGCAGCACTGCGGTGTGGGGATCCAGCTTCCTGTTTGCTATGGCCCATTTCCTGAAGCCTTTGCCTGAGATTCTCGCCACCTGGCCGCAATTTCCCGGACTGTGGCTGATGGGGCTGCTGCTGGTGCAGGCGAGGGTCTGGAACCAAAACAAGCTGGGCCTTAGCCTAGGGCTGCACGCGGGTTGGGTATGGGGCATGGCCTGGGTCAACAACTTGGCCTGGATAGACTACACCGGCAGGGCGCCAGCGTGGCTAACGGGGATTGGTGGCAACCCCTTGGCGGGCCTGATGGGCTTGCTGTTCCTGGGAGGGACTTTCGCATTTCTCAACGGCCTGGCTCAAGCTGGCTGGCTACCGGCAGACCTGGAAAAGCGTTGATTGAGCTGATCGATAAAGAATAACCTACTCTCCCCAAGGCCCTTCCTCGTAGTAGGCGGTCACCTGCTCCTTGGGCGGCTGGGTAAGCAAGCTTACGCCAATTAACACCCCACTGCCGATCACCACTGCCGGGATTACGGGTAACCAGCCTCCTGTCCAAGCCCGCGGCAACAGGCCCGCTAGCCACCCTAGGGTAAGGCCGCTGGAGACGAGGGCCCCGGCTACTGCCCCGGCGCGGGTAGCCCGCTTCCAGTACAGGCCGGCAATTAAGACAGGGAACAGCATGGCGTTGCCCTGAAAGCTCCAGGTGGCAATCTCCACAATCAGCCCCGGCGGGTTAAGAGCAATCACAAAGGAAGCTAGGCCGATCCCCAGCACCACCCAGCGGCCTAGCAACTCTTCTTGGTGGGGGGAAAGCTGGCGTCTAAAGAGGGTCACTACCAGATCCCGCGTTACCAACGAGCTGGCCGTAAGGAGCTGTGAGTCTGCCGTGGACATGAGGGCGGCCAGAGCTGCTGTAATCACCACCGCTGCCACACCGCCGGGCAGAGTTTGCAACATCAGGGGCATGATCTGGTCCGCTTTCTCCAGGCCGGGAAAAGCCAGGCGGCCCCAAACCCCAAGAAGAGCTGCCGGGAAAAAGACCAGCAGAATCAGCAGCGGCCAGACTACCATCAGGGTCTTGAAGGGATGAGCACTCCTGGCCATGTAAAAGCGCTGGAAAAATTGTGGGAAAAGGGGAGTGGCCATGAAAAACAGCAGTTGATTGCCGAGTAACCCTTGCCAGCTCCAGCGTCCTTGGGGGCCGGGCAAGCTCAGCCAGGGATCCAGTTCGCTACCCGCTTCTCTCCCTAGGGAGAAAGCCACTGCAACAAAGGCCACCCCCATCCCCAGAATCAAGATGATCCCCTGCACCACGTCCGTCCAGACCACCGCCTGGGATCCGCCAAAGAGCACATACCCCAAGATCACCAGCGCCACCACCACCGCCAAGGGCCAGTAGGGGATCCCCTCCCCCAAGACAGCCGCTAGGGTTCGGGCCCCGCCAATGATCTGGATGCTGATGTAGGGGGCTGTAAACACCAAAGCGCTCAGGCAATACAACAACGCCAACAGGGGGCTTTGAAAACGATGGCCGAAGAACTCCGAAGGGGTGATGAAGCCAAAGTGTTGGGCTGCTAGCCATACCCGGTAGCCCACCCACAAAAACAGCCCCGAAATGAGGGCGGTGGTCACCCCCACCCCCAGGAAGATCCCTAGGCCGTGGGTATAGGCATCTGCCGGCACCCCAATGAAGGTAAAGGCGCTGAGCAAGGTGGCCAGCGTCGTCAAAGTTAGAGCCAGGGATCCCAACCCCCGCCCTGCCAAAAAATAGCTCACCGGATCCCGGCCGCTGTGGCGATAGCTCCAGAAGCCAATGGCCGCCAGCAGCAGCAAGTATGCCCCCACCACACCCAGACTCAAAACCGTGTTACTCATCTCCGCCTCTCGGCCAGCAAACGCGCACAATGTAGAAGTTAAGAGGTACCAACAGCAGGACAGCCAATCCCGCCAGCCAATGCCAGGCCGGGATCCCCAAAAACTGGGGCTGGGCCGAGCGGGATCCCACCCAGGTCAACAGCCACAGCAGGGGATAGGCCCCCCACACCCAAGCTTGGCGCATCCGCCCAAACCGCAGCTGCCTTGATCCTTGAAGGTTACCGGCGGGATCCAACCCTGACATCTACCCATCTCCTGCTTTTTTGCCAAGCGTTCCTTTTGCCAATCATTTAAGATACAGCCACTACTGCGCAGAGCTAAATTGTCTTTTCCCCTTTCCCCTTCAGATCCTGTTGGCAAGAGGGAGCCTTCCCGTGGGCCAGGCCATGAAGAACGGGAGCGGCCCTACTGGCTAGCTTGGGCCCGCATCAAAGGGATTGGCCCCCACCGGCTCAAGCGGCTGGCGGAGTTTTTTGGATCCCTGGAGCGGGCTTGGCAAGCGGATGCCCCGGCCCTGCGGCAGGTGGAAGGCATTGGCCCCACCCTGGCCCAGGCTATTGTCTCTGCCCGTCCTGGCCTTGATCCCGAGCAGATCCTGGAGGAAACCCTCAAAGCGGGGATCCCCTTTCTCACGCCTGCAGATCCGGACTATCCGCTGCTGCTGTGGGAGGTGCCAGATCCCCCGCCCATTCTCTATGCCCTAGGAGAATGTCCCAATTGGCAACAGCCGGCTATTGCCATCGTCGGCACCCGCGCCCCTACGGCCTACGGTCGACAGTGGACCCAGAAAGTCAGCGCTGCCCTGGCGGAAGCTGGCTGTGTGGTGGTCTCGGGGCTGGCAACGGGGATCGACGGCATTGCCCACCAGGCCTGTCTGGATGCCAGCGGCAAGACGGTGGCCGTGGTGGGAACGGGGGTGGACAAAGTTTACCCAGCTCACCATCAAGCTCTCTACCGGCGCATCCTGGCCCAAGGGGCCATCCTCAGCGAATATCCCCCCGGCACGCCACCGGCCAAGGAGCATTTTCCCCAGCGCAACCGCATCATTGCCGGCCTCTGCCGCGCCACTTTGGTGATGGAAGCTCCTGAGACCTCTGGAGCGCTGATCACTGCTCACCTGGCCAACCACTACGGTCGGGAAGTGTATGCGTTGCCGGGGAATATCGACACGGCGGCGGCCCGTGGCTGTCTCCACCTCATCCGCAGTGGCGCCGGCATGATCCTGGGGATCGAGGAGCTGTTGAAAGACTTGGGCCTCCTCCAGGGATCCCCTGTGCTAAAGCAGCCCTCGTCCACTGGCCCCAGCGATCCCCAACAGCAACTGCTCTGGCAGCTGCTAGGGGAGGGCATCCTCAGCCTCGATGCCCTGGCCCAGGCTAGCCAGATGGATATTGCCACCCTTTCCAGTACCCTGCTGCTTATGGAATTGGAAGGCTGGCTGGTACAACTGCCGGGGATGCGCTACCAGCGGGCTCGCTGAGGCTGGATCCCTGCACTGCTTCTCCGATAGGAGCACGGCAAGCGGGATCCTCGTGGCGGGGGTTGTTCACATAGGTGCTGACCGGATAAGCCGCCATGGCTTCTGCTGGGTAGGGGCGGAGCAAGGGCAAAAGCAGCTTGGGATCCTGCACCTGGGGATCCAGCCAGAGGTCGTAGTCGTTTTCCGTCAAAATCACGGGCATCCGCTCGTGAAAAAGCTGCATCAGACGGTTGGCGGCAGTGTTGAGGATGGCACAGGTTTCCACCTGATACATTCACGCTGAACTCTCCTGAACATGGTTCAGGAAAGAAGCGATCGCATCCTGCCTATCTCTGAGCAGGAAGGCGGTATCCCGCAAAGCCCTGAGGAATACCCCCCGAGCGCTTTCCCCCTTCACTTCCCGGCAACCGTTGCGGTGGACTCAAGGATCAGGGGGAAACTTGGTCTACTATATCCCTCTCAATGACTTTTGCCAAACCGCCTAAAGCTCAGTAAATTCAGCAAAGTTCAGGGTTTTGGGGGTTAGAGGCATGCTCCACCCCCTCTGGACTGCGCCAGCGTTCCCAAATGCCGGCAAAGGCAAATACCGGTCGATCCACCAGGTGAAACCAGTAGGGTTGTCTGCCCTTCTTGGCCGTACCTGAGTCGGCCCACTCGTAGAAACCATCGGCCGAGATCAAGCAGCGACGACGGCGGAAAGCTTCGCGGAAAGAAGGCTTCTCAGCTACTGTCTCAGCTCGGGCATTGATCCAGCCGGCCTGAGGAGCTCGGCTCCAGCTGGGGATCAAGCCCCAGCGAAAATGGGTTGCCTCGCGCTGAAGGGATCCCGCCACCACCGCCAGCACCGGCTGAGAAGGAGCGATGTTATACCGGGGGACAGCTGCCCTTTCTTGGGCTGCCACCGGCAAGCCGAAATGCTGCATCAGCACTTCTGGCGCCACTCCCAGGCTAAACCGTCCACACATGCTTGTCCCCCAGTCGCTCACCCCAAATGGCCTGCCGACAGGATCCCCTAAACCTTGGTGGAAATGCCCAGCAACTGCAGGATCCCGCGCAGGGGAATCTCCACCCACTCGGGGCGGTGGTTCAACTCATAGCCCAGCTCGTAAATGGCTTTTTCCAGCAGATAGGCGTCCAACAACACCTCTATCTCTTGCAGGCTGCGGGGCAAAAAAGCCGCTTGGGAAGCCACCTGCAGATATTCGGCCAAAAAGCCCGCGCAGACCCAGCGGTGCCAAAACTGGGCCCACCGCATCATGTCGGGGCAGTGGTCGGCGCAGACCAAGCCGCTCTCCAGTTGCTGGCGCAAAGCTGTGTGGACAGCATAGTGGAAGGATCGCAACATCCCCGCCACATCCCGTAAGGGGCAACGCTTGAGACGCCGTTCGCCCAAAGAGCGGGCCGGCTCCCCTTCAAAGTCGATGATGACAAAGTCTTTGCCGGTAAACAGCACCTGGCCCAGGTGATAATCCCCGTGGCAGCGGGTACGCAGGGCAGTGATCTTCCGCTCCAGGATCAGGCGGAAGCGGCTCATGATTTCCCCTTCTTGGTCGCAAACAGCCCGAGCCAAGTTGGCCTCTGCTTCCGGCAGCTTGGGGAGCTGCTTATAAGGACTCCGTCCCGCTGACGCGAACAGCAGCGGAAACACCTGCCCCACCAAGTTGCGCATGGACTGGTAAACGGAGCGCTGGTACAGGCTGGAGAAAGGCTCTGGGGCAAAGTCTTTGTTCTCCGTAAAGGACTCCGTCCCGCTGACGCGAGCGGCAGCCAGGGCGATGTGCAGCTCGGCGGTGCGCTTGGCCAAGATCCGCACCGATTCTAGGTAGCTGCCGATGGTGGCGTAGGCCAGCTCCGGCAAGGGCTGTTGGGAAAGCTCCAAGAAGGATCCCTGCGGCACGGGCACGGGATCCACCTCTGGGTAGTGAACCAGCACCGCCTCAAAAAATTGCCCCAGGCTGTCCAGGGTGTAGTGCCAGGCATCTCCCTCGTTGGGGATGTACTCCTGCAAAATGGCCAGGGTAATGGGCTGATCGGCGGGATCAAACCCACGGGCCCCGCGACGACGGCGATACTCCAGGGATCCCAGCAGCCGTGGCACGCGCACCTGGGGATGGTGCTCCAGCAGGTAGCGGCCTATCTCCAGCTCTGGGTTTACCCCCTCGGCCACCCGGTGGTAGAGCTTGAGGAGGTAGTGGTTGCCATAGACAACGGAGGTGTAGCTCTGCTCCGCCTTGAGGAGGCGGGGTTCCAGGTCATGCTCAAGGGCAGCAAAGCTAGTGGCCCAGAGCTCTCCCTGACGGTGACGCAGGCGGCCCTGCTGGGCAATTAGCTGCAGCAGCCGCAGCAAGAAGCTTTTGTCAGCCAGAGCGTTGAAAATTACTCCCGCCGGCCCTCCGGCCACTTGCACAGGGAGGATGACCGCCTGGGGCATCTCTAGGCGCAGGTGTACGGCTGCTTCTTGGGTGGCATAGCCCACAGGGAGAGAGTAGAGCTGCGTATCGCCCTCGATAAACTCGGCCTGGAGAAGCAAGATCTGGCTGCCCAGCAAGGACTCCTCTTCTCGGCGGCAGGGGATAGCCTGCAGGATATGGATCGCCTGGAGCTGGCGGTTTTGGGAGCCAAACCAACGACAGCGGTAGAGGTAGTCCACCAAGACTGCCTCCAGCTGCTTTTGGCTTTCCCCTTGCAAGAGACTGTCCCAACTACCACTTTGAACAACCAGAGGACTACCACTTTGAACAACCAGAGGGACCAGGCGTTCCTGCTCCTCCGCTTTGCTGGGGCTGAGGTGGATGGTCTCCGTTTTGGGCTCAAGGGAAAACCAGTAAAAGGAATGGGGGCCTAGCGTTAGGAAATAGGGCAGTCGCCCAATAGGGGGAAACTCGGTGTGGCCAAAGATCTCCACCGGGATCAATCCTTCCCACGGCGATAGATCCAGCCCCACCCACTGGGCGTAGCGGGAGAGGTTGGCCACCACCAAGATGCGCTCATCGCCAAAGGCCCGCATAAAGGCAAGCACCTTGCGATTTTCCGGGTGGAGCAGCTCAAAGGAGCCGCGGCCAAAAGCTTGGAATCGCTTGCGCACGGCGATGAGCCGCTTCATGGTCCACCACAGGGAATGGGGGTTGTTTCGCTGCGCCTCCACATTGACAGCTTCGTAGTGGTACTCGGCGTCGATGACGATGGGCAGGTAGAGCTTCTGAGGGTTGGTCCGCGAAAAGCCGGCGTTGCGGTCGGCGCTCCACTGCATGGGGGTGCGCACGCTGTTGCGATCCCCCAGGTAGATGTTGTCCCCCATGCCGATCTCGTCCCCGTAGTAGATGACCGGCGTGCCGGGCAGAGAAAACAGCAGGCTGTTCATCAGCTCGATGCGGCGGCGGCTGTTGCCCAGCAGGGGGGCCAAGCGGCGGCGGATCCCCAGGTTCACCCGCGCGTTGGGATCCTTGGCGTACACCTGGTACATGTAGTCCCGCTCCTCGTCAGTGACCATCTCCAGGGTGAGCTCGTCGTGGTTGCGCAGGAAGAGGGCCCACTGGCAGGTTTCAGGAATGGGAGGGGTTTGTTGCAGGATGTCAATGATGGGGAAGCGATCCTCCATCTGGATGGCCATAAACAGCCGTGGCATGAGGGGAAAGTGGAACTCCATGTGGCACTCGTCCCCATCGCCGAAGTAGGCCACAGCATCTTCTGGCCACTGGTTGGCCTCCGCCAGCAGCATGCGGCCAGGATACCTTTGGTCAATGTGTCGGCGCAGAACCTTGAGAAAGGCATGGGTCTCCGGTAGGCTCTCGCAGGTGGTGCCCTCCCGCTCGTAGAGATAAGGCACCGCGTCCAGCCGCATGCCATCTACCCCCAAGCTCAGCCAAAAGTCCACCACCTCGAACATGGCTTTTTGTACGGCGGGGTTGTCGTAGTTGAGATCTGGCTGGTGGGAGTAAAAGCGGTGCCAGTAGTAGGCCTTGGCCGCTGAATCCCAGGTCCAGTTGGAGGCTTCAAAGTCTTGAAAGATAATGCGGGCCTCTTTGTACTTTTCGGGGGTATCGCTCCAAACGTAAAAGTCCCGCTCGGGGGTGCCGGGGGCAGCTCGTCTGGCCCGCTGAAACCAGGGGTGCTGATCCGAAGTGTGGTTGAGGATGAGCTCAATGATGACGCGGATCCCCCGCTTATGGGCAGCCTCCAGAAAGATCTTGAAGTCTTCTAGGGTGCCCAAGTCAGGGTGAACACTGGTAAAGTCAGAAACGTCGTAGCCGTCATCTTTTAAAGGCGAGGGGAAAAACGGCAGCAGCCAGACGGCTGTAATCCCCAGTTCTTGCAAGTAGTCCAGCTTTTCGGTCAGGCCCTGGAAGTCGCCCACGCCATCGCCGTCGCTGTCGAAAAAGGCCCGTGCCGGCAGCTCGTAGATGATTGCATCTTTGTACCAAAGGGGGTCGTGGGTGAGGGGGGAGATGAGGCTGCGCAGAGGGGCTCGGATCATCATGTCGGTCATGTCGGCAACAGAGACAGGATTGGGACACCTTGGCAACCCTAGCCGTTGAATGGGGATCCCCTCAATAGGCTACAGCCTTCTCTTGGGTGCCAGGGATCCCCGGCGTCGGTTCAGGCAATGCCACTCCGCTTCTGGGCTTCCTTGCGGGAGACGGCCACGTGGCGCAGGCCGGCCCGGAGCAGCTCCTGCTCGATCAAGGCAAAAAACCGCTGCCGATCCCCGCTTCTCACCACCGCCAAATGATGGGCTTCCGCCAAGGCGATGGGGTAGCCAAAGCCCTTGTGCACTTGGCTCAGCACCCCTGCCAGAGCCCGCTGCAGCAACTCCGCATCCTGGACCACCCAAGCGGGAAACTCCAGGCGAGCAATTTCGGCTTGGCCCAGGGATCCCTCGCCAACATTGAGGTAACAACAGTGGACGTGGTGTTCCCCGAAGGCGTCCAACACGCTGGCGCCGCTGCGCCAAAGGGGGCTGCGCTCTCCCGGCTGCAGCAGGGATCCCCAAAAGACGCGGTCTGCCAGGGGGGCGAAGGGATGGCAGGGAGGAGACTTCTCGCCGGGACAGTAGCGGTAGCAGTCACAGCCCAGGTACGGGCACAGCCCCAAGCGCAGGTAGTTGAGGGTTTCGCTGCTGCGGGAGGCGCTGATGTAGCCCACGAGAGGAATGCGGGCCGCCCGCAACTGCTCCAAGGTCGCCAGAATGGGATCCAACCAGGGGCGCCGGGCCGACTGGGGCAGAGGCTCCAGTCCCCAAGGGATTAGGGATCCATCCAGGAGCGCCAGCGTGGTGCGGCGACGGGGCACCGACAGGGCCAAACGAGCCAGCTCCTCCAGTTCCGCTTGGGAGCGTCGTAAGGCCAGTATCTCTTCCAGCCCCAACGAGGACTCCGTGCCGCTGGTAGGATTGCGTTCACCTGGGGTGCGCCGTGGGCGAGAGTCTCGCCGGTTAAGGGGGGCGCTCGGCAACCCTTCTGCCCTCCGCTCCGGGGAAGAGGAGTCTGAGTGCCGGGCAAAGGATTCATCTCCATACAGCAGCAGGGGCTGGCTGTCCAGGAGCGGCCACTCCTGGGTGCCGTAGTGGAGAACCACGCGCCCAACATTGATCAGCGAGCAGTAGGCAATCTCGTGGTGACTGGGCAAAATCTGGGATCCATCCGTGGCCACCACCGTGTGTCGCCCCTGCAGAGGCTCGACCTTGGGCAGGGATCCCCAAGCTTCCGGCAGCTCGGCAGGGCTGGCGCAAACAAACGACAGATGGGATCCCCACTCCACCCAGCGGGACTGCCAAACCTGCGGCTCCTGCTGCCAGCGCTCGAAAACTTGCCAGGCTTGGCGGAGGCGTTCTTGGCTGGCTTTCGACTCCTGTTGCAGGTGCCGGGTGAACGCAGGAATTTGCCCGCTCAGCTTAACCAGATCCAACATGATGGCCGCATCAGCCCTGCATGGCAATACGGCTGCCAGAAGCGGAAGAAGCCACATCTTGTCCTTCTGAGGAGTTGAGCAGCTCTTCCAGCGGAAACTCCCCATAGACCTCGCTGCTGTTGTTGGGACTCTCCTGCAGGCGAACCCGATGCAACTGCACCCCCAGCTCCCGCAGGGGCAGAGTCAGCAGCCGCTGGATGTAGAGGGCGATGTTTTCGGCAGTAGGCACCACCTGGGCAAAGTAGGGAATGTCTTTGTTCAAAAAGGTGTGATCCAGCGGCTTCACCACCTGCTCCTCGATCAGCCGCTGCAGGGCCGCCAAGTCCACGATCATCCCCGTGCGCGGGTCGATGGATCCCTTGACGGTGATCTCCAGGCCGTAGTTGTGGCCGTGGCCGTGGGGACGGGCACAGAGGCCGTAGATGGCGCTGTTTTCTTCAAAACTCAGGTGATCCAGAGCCAAGCGGTGGGCGGCGCTGAAATGGGTGGCAACAGTCAAGTAGGCTTGCATGGCTTCTCCTCGGTATTCGGCCCAAAGCTCAGGATCTTCGTACAGACGGACGCTGGTTAGGGGCAAGGCATCGGCCAGGCGTTGCCAAATCACGTAAGCGATAAACTCGGTAGTGGGCAAGGTTTGGGCAAACTCCGGCCAAGCTTGATTTAGATAAGCAAAGTTGAGATCTTGAATCACCCGCTGCCGGATCACCTGCTTCACCTCCGAGAGGTTGAGCACCATCCCATAGTCATCCACCTCACCACTCATGCCCACCTCCAGCACGTAGTTGTGGCCGTGGCCGGGAAAACGGGCATTGGGGCCAAAGCGGGCTAAGTTCTCGGCTTCTGAGAGTTCGGGCAACCAGTACCGATGGCTGGCGGCAAATTGCGCACGGCGGTAGATTGTACAGATTCTGGACATGAGTGGAGAGGAGAGCATCTGCCGGGGGATCCACCCTTTAGCTTGACACACTCCCCGGCCCAGAGGGTGGAAATTCTCAGCGGCCCTCAGCCTACCCTCCCAGTGGTCTTGCCGTCATCTCTGTCCTGCGCCAGGTCAGGCACTTGCCCTGCCGACCGGGTCGGCCTGTGCATACCCTCATTTCCCAGAAAGCATTTCGAGCAAGGTTTTGGCGGCATTGTGTCCTGAGAGCCAAGCCCCCTCTACGCGCCCTCCGGCGCACCAATCGCCGGCACAAACCAAAGGCAATCCCTCAGCAGCGGAAACCGGCACACGGGTGCTTAAGCTGGCCAATCCCGTGGTTTCCAAAGGCAAAGCGTAGCGCCAACGGTGCACCTGCATCCATTGTGGCGAAGCCAGCCAGGGATCCAGCCGTTGGGCTGCGTGGGCCAGCAATTCTCGACCGGCCTTTTCCAGCTCAGAGGGGCCGGCCTCCAAGTACAGAGATGACCACTCCGCCCCCCCATGCAAGACCACCACAGGCGGGAGCGGCTGCAGGCGCTTGCTGCTGTCCAGTCCCAGCCAGGCCAACATCGGATCCTCCAAGCACTTGATCCCCTTCCAAGGCGGCGTATGCTCAGAGTAGCCCGCCAAAACCGCAAGGCAGGGTTGATACTGGGCGGATTCCAGCAGAGGCAACAGGTTTTCAGCCGAAGGGATCCCTTCCCGGAGCAGGGGCAGCAACTGGGGGGCCGGAATTGTCGCCACCAGGGCAGCAGCCTCGTAGCATTGGCCGTTCTCCGCCCTCAATTGCCAGCTTGTTGCCAAAGGTTTGAGACTGACCACACGAGTTTGGGTGTGTACCGACAGCGGGGCAGCCAAGTGTTTGGCCAGCATTGTCATGCCCTGGGGGCAAGCGTAGCGTGGTTTCTCGTCGTTGGGATCCTCTGGGCGCAGCCCTTCTCGATCCAGCACATGCAGCGAGCGCGTCCATTCCGCCAGCAGCCCCAGGCCCAGCAGCTCCTTCACCCAGCGATAAAAGCCATCCGAATCGGCAGTCAGGTATTGAGCCCCATGATCCACCGGCACCGTTTGCCCAGCATGTTCAACTCGACGGGTGGCCATGCGCCCGCCCAAGCCTGCCGATTTTTCCAGCACCAGAACCTGGAGCCCTGCCCGCAGCAGTTGCCTTGCACACACCAAGCCGGCCACTCCGGCCCCAATAACAATCACATCAGCGGATTTTGGGCTTGTCCCCTCGGAGGGCGTTACCGCTGCCTGGGTTGCTTCGCCTAGCATACTGAGCCTGCCAGCTGTGACCGGATCCGCACGTTCAGCTCCCGCCTCTGCCGAAGGGGTTGTTGCCCCTCTCTCCGAAGAGCTTGGCTTCTCCCTTGATGGCAGCCTTGATGATGTTGTAGGCAGCCCAGGCAACCACCAAAACAATGGGCGACAGAACGATCAGCGGACGGAGATCAATGTCCATGGTTTTCATCCCCCCCTAACATAGATTGATTTACCGACTGCTTGGAACAAGAGCCTCCAGGGTTGGCCACCGCCAGAATCCCGATGGGGTGAAACCGTTTTCGACTCTGGATCCCGCATAAGCTGAGGTGCAACTCTGGAAAGATGGCTAAGTCCAGAATAAACCCAAATGGGGATCCCTACCGGCTAGACTTTGCCCCATCTGGGCTGCCAAGGCGGGAGCCAACAGGCCCACACTGAGAATCGCGTCCAGAACTAGCGCACCCACCAGGGATGTGCAATCGACCCCGATCACCTGACTAACTGCTGCCCAAGCCCGCAACTTGGATCTTAATTCTGGGCTCTTTCTCAGTTGCTGTAGATTTTGCCCAAGGCAGCCGGCGGACGAGTGCGGCGGGCGCGGCCCTGCATTCCCGATAGAACCCCCATCGTCAACACAAAGGGCAACGCCTGGATCAACACGGGTGGCATCACATCTCCCCCTTGCAGTTGAATGGCCAGGGCGTCGGTGGCCCCAAACAACAGCGTCGCGCCCAGGATCCCGAAGGGGTGCCACTTGCCAAAGATCATCGCTGCCAAGGCGATAAGGCCCTTTCCTGCTGACATGTTGCGGACAAACTGGTTCAAAAAGCCAATGGAAAGGTAGGCCCCCGCCAGGCCCCCCAACAGGCCGGAGAGCAGCACCGCCGCGTAGCGCATACCCAGGACATCCACCCCCATGGTGGCAGCAGCCTGAGGATGCTCTCCCACCGCTCGCAGCCGCAAGCCCCAGGGTGTTTTGAACAGCAACCACCAGGAGATTGGCACCAACAGAAAGGCCAGATACACCAAGGGGCTAAACCCATGCCACAGCGGCAGCCGATTGACAATTTCTTGAGAGTTGGTGGTGTTGCCGTAGAACGATTGCAGCACCAGCGAAGGCACGCTCATGGCCAACAGGTTGATGGCAGTGCCGCTGACAATTTGATCGGCTCTGTAGCGGATGCACATCAGCGCATGCACAAAGGCAATGGCCACCCCCCCTAAGGCGCCGGCCAACAAACCCACCCAAGGGATCCAACCCACCTGAGCTGCTGGAGTCTGGGCCAGAAGGGAAGCTTCCAGGCGTTGGGTGGTTACCGCCGCCGCCAAAGCCCCAAACAAGATGATCCCCTCCAGGGCAATATTGACCACGCCGCTGCGTTCGGAGTACATGCCCCCCAAGGCCGTGAGCAACAGAGGGGTAGTGGAGCGCAGGGTAGCCGGGATCAAAGCCCAAAACAGAGTTGCCATATTGCTCCGCAGCGCCAGCGCAAACGAGATCTCCGCTCAGAGGTACTCAAGTTGAGCGTTCATCGCAGTCCATTTCCACCTGGGCTGCCTGCAAGGGATCCGTGAAATAGCCGGGCAACAGGCCGCCTGCAGCAATGAAAAGGTGTAGGTGATCAAGTCCAGTTTGGTGCTCAGCTTTACAAAAAAAGGCGAATCGGGCGAGGAGCCCAGGCCGGGCCGCAGCAACCCCACCACCACCGCCCCTGCTGCCACCGCCGCCCCCAAGGCACTCAGGGGTACGATGATCTGCCGCTGCCGCACCAAAAAAGCTTTTCCTCCCGGCAACTGCAGCCGCCCCAGCAGCAACAGCAGCAGGGCATAGGCAAAGCTGGCATAGCCAGCCAAAGAAGGGCTGAACCGCCGCAACGGCAACCGAGCCGGCGGGATCCCCTCCGCCAGGGCCGCCCCATTCACCGCCCCCACTGCCCCATAAAACCAGAGCAAGCCCAGCCCAAATAGAACCAGACCGACCACTCCCAAGCTGTACAGCCAGCGGGCCCGCACTTGCCGCTCCTTGATCCCCAGAGCCAGACATGACAACAGCGCCAACAGCACCCAGGCCCAGCTCAACCCTGGGATCCAACCCACCGCCAAAGTCTCCGGGATTCCCAACTGCTGCGGGTCGATGAGGCCAAAGGTTCCCGCCAGCACCCCTGCTCCGCCGAACTCCCGCCTCAGCATCCACTCAGCATCCACTAAGGGCAGAGCAAAAACAGCAAAACGGCGCTCAGATTGGTCAGCAACAGCAGCATGGGCAGAGATTCAGCAAAACCAAAGGGAATAATCCGAAAAGATAGCAGCCAGCCCTCTTCTCAGCTCCTCAGCTCAAGACACTTCTCACGGGAAAGTGTTCCGCACCTCTGCTGCGGACAAGGCCAGTTGGATCTGTTCTGGCCTCAGGTCTCGAATCAAAGTGGTGCGCAGAGGTGCTGGGATCAAAATCGCGTGTGAGCAAATCTGCCAAAGCTGCCTGCTGCTCTGGCGTAAGCCGCCGCAGATAAAAATCCAACTGCCGGCTCACCGTGCCATTGTGAGCAAACTGGGCCAGATCCTCCACGGGCAAGGAGAACTCAATCAAACAAAGGCGGCAGAAACACCCCCAAGCGCTCTGCACCCCCCATCTGGCCCAGACCGAAGAAAACTGTCCCCAATCCCAGAGCCAAGGCCAACAGTCTCCGTGGCCAGTTCATGCCTAGAGTACTCCCTTCGAACTGGGGATCCCTTCTTGTCGGCGGGGATCCCGTTCTACAGCCATGCGCAGGGCACGGGCAAACGCCTTAAAACTGGCCTCGACAATGTGGTGGGCGTTGAGACCGGCAGCTTGGCGAATGTGCAAGGTAAGCTGGGCGTGGTTGACCACCGCCTGATAAAACTCCCGCACCAACTGGGTTTCGTAGCGGCCAATGCGCTCTGTGGGCAGCTCCAGGCCATAGCTGAGGTGAGGGCGACCCGAAAAATCCAGCACCACCTGCACCAGGGCTTCATCCAAAGGCGCCCAAAAATGGCCGAAGCGATGAATGCCCCGCCGATCCTGCAAAGCCTGCGCCAGAGCCTGTCCCAGCGTGATGCCCACATCTTCGTTGGTGTGGTGATCGTCGATGTGCAGATCCCCTATGGCCTTGATCTGCAAATCGATCAACCCGTGGGTGCTGAGCTGGGCCAGCATGTGATCCAAAAAGGGGATCCCAGTATCGATCTCATGGCGCCCGCTGCCATCCAGGTTCAGATGAATTTGGACATCCGTTTCTCCAGTGCGACGGTGAACAGAGGCCGTTCTGGGCTGGAGCAGGCGCGAGGAGTCGAGGGCAGTCATGGGAAAAGTATCGAAGCAGGCGGGAAGTCCCAGCTCTAGGATCGCACAAGCCCGCCGCCATCGACACCTTCACCCATGCAGCAGGTGAGAATCCCTTCTCTGCCGGGGATCCTGATCCCAGCCCCCTGGACACGGGGATAGGTGTGACAGGGATCCCCTACAGGCAAGCCGGTGGGGCCGATCCTCTGCGCCCTCACCCCTTGGGAGAGGGGAGCTAGCAGGTTCAGCGGGATTTGAAATAGCCTATAAGACAGCTTCTCCCGAAATCGCTGTAGATTGCTGAAGGAAATTGTTGAAAAGGGGGTTGCCGTTTGCAAGATTGGCAGCAGATTCAGCGCGCCCTCAAGCAACACTGGGGTTACGAGAGGCTGCGCCCACCCCAGGATCAGGTGATCCGCGCTCTGCTGGACAAGCGCGACGCGCTGGTGGTGTTGCCGACGGGGTTTGGCAAATCCCTGTGCTTTCAGCTAGTAGCCCTGCTGCAAACAGGGGTGACGCTGGTGGTCTCGCCCCTGATCGCCCTGATGGAAGACCAAGTTCAGGATCTCTGGAAACGCAAGCTGCCGGCAGCCTGTCTCCACAGCGAACTGGATCCAGCCCTGCGCAAGCGGGTGTTGAAGGCCCTTGAGGAAAACCGACTGCGCCTGCTCTATCTGGGGCCGGAGACCCTATTCAGCCCCCCCGTTTGGCAACGGCTGCAACAGCCTCAGGTGCACATCAACGGCCTGATCGTGGATGAGGCCCATACGTTGGTGCATTGGGGGGGATCCTTCCGGCCCGACTACCGCCGTCTGGGATTGCTGCGCCCGGCTCTGGCCCCGGTGAAGCCCTCTTTTCCCATCGCCGCTTTTACCGCCACGGCTGACCCCCAAACCTGCAGCCGCCTCAGCCAAATCCTGGGGCTGCGGGATCCGGAGCACATTCGCGCCGATCCCCTGCGGGCCAATATCTCCCTCAATGTCGCGATAGCCTGGAGCCCGGCGGATCGCCGTCGTCGTCTGCTGCGATTCCTGGGCGAGAATCCCGGGTCGGGTCTGGTCTATGTGCGCACCCGACGGGATGGGGAAGAGCTGGCCGAGTGGCTGGGCCGACAGAACTTGAAAACCGCCACCTATCACGGGGGGCTGGAAGCGCGATCCCGCCGCCGGCTAGAACGATCCTGGCTGCAGGGGGAACTGCGCTTTCTGGTCTGCACCAACGCCTTTGGCATGGGGATCAACAAGCCGGACGTGCGTTGGGTGCTGCACTTTCATCCCCCGCCCACCTTGATGGATTATTTGCAAGAGGTGGGACGAGGCGGTCGGGATGGTGGCCCTTGCCGGGCCCTGATGCTGGTCTCGGAGCCGACGGGCCTGCTGGATCCCAGCGATCGCCGGCGCCAAGCCTATTTCTATTCCCAGCAGGAGCGCCTTCAGGCCCGAGCACGCCACCTGCTGCAAACCTTGCCTCAGCAGGGATCCTACGCCGACCTGCCGCCTGGAGAGGCACGGGTGGCCTTGGGTCTGCTGCAGGAGATGGGCTGTTTGCGGTGGCCGGATCCCTTTCACTTTCAGGTGTTGCACCGCCGTTGGCAGCCTTTAAGACGAGAGGATCCCTGGCAAGGGATGGAAGCCCTCATCCACGCCCGCGGCTGTCGGTGGCAGGCGATCTTGCCCTATTTTGGCTACCCTGGGGAGCAGCCCGGCCTGCCCTGTGGCACCTGTGACCGTTGTCGGCTTTCTCGTTAGCCCTCAACAGCCCGCTGCGAGCCGCAACCGGCAGGAGTGGTTATCATGATCTGCGTTTTCTGCAAAGGGAGCAGTTCCCCTTGCTGACGAACTTTCGGCTGTGCCTATGAGTGTTTCCGGATCTCCGCTTGAGGAACTGGATCGACCCTTATCCCTAGCTCGGCAGGTGGCGCAACTGTTGGTGGTGCCGGTCTCGGCCCGTCTGGGATCCCAGTCTCCTCCCCGAGAGATCCTCAAACGGCTTATCCAGGAGGTGGGGATCGGGGGCATCTGGCTCACGGATGGCCACGTGGCCGAGGCCCTGCTGCTGATCGAGGAGGCCCAGTCTTGGGCGGCTCTGCCCCTTTTGGTGGCAGCCGAGGTCGGGCGGGGGCTGGCCCTGCAGGGGGCGACCCCTTTCCCCCATCCTCTAGGGTTGAGCCGCCTGGGGGCGGAAGCCGAGCGCTGGGCCGAGCAGTGGGGGCGGATCACGGCGCGGGAGGCGGCGGCCATCGGCATCAATTGGTTGCTCAGCCCGGTGGCAGAGCCGCTGGGGGAAGGGGCGCTGGCGGAGGATCCCCTGTCTGCTTTGCAACTGGCGCGAGCTTTTGTGCGCGGATGTGAGCAAGCCACCCCGGGCAGCACAGGCGGGATCCTAACCACAGCCAGCTCTTTTCCGGGCAAAGGCTGGAGGGATCCGGTTCAGGCCGGACTGAAGCCATCCCCAAAGACAACAGACACCCCCTGGTGCCCCCGATTAACCCTGACCCTAGCCCAGCTCCAAGAGGGACCTTGGCTGCCTTTTCGAGGTTTGGTGGAGCAGGTGGGGGCGATCTTGGTTTCCCACGTGGTGCTGCCGGAGTGGGATGAGCGCTGGCCTATCACCCTGCTGCCGGGGCGGCTGACCCAACTGCTGCGCCAGGAATGGGGGTTTGGTGGGCTTATCGTCGTGGATAGCCTCGATCAAGGCTGCTTGGCAGAGCTGGCCAATGCTAACGGGCCCAACTCATTGGCCGTGCGGGCTTTCCAGGCCGGTGCCGATCTGATTCTGGCCCCCCCCGATCCAACGGCATCCTTGGCAGCCGTTTTGGAAGCGGTGCAACAGGGATCCCTCAGCACAGACCAGCTTGCCCAGTCGGTGACGCGGGTGCTGCGGGCCAAACAGCGACTCCTACCTGCCGCCTCAGCTCTCCTCAAACAGGTGTGGCCGGCCTTGGCGGAAACGGATTTCAGCACCGTTGGCGGATGGATGGGAGCCAAGGATCCCACAGATCCAGCCCTCAACCGTGGCTCTCCAGCCGAGCAACTGAAGCCTTTGCTGTTGGGGGATCCCATCTCCAAGGACAAGGACTCCGTTCCGCGGACGCGAACGGCGTTGGGAAAGTTGTTCAACAGGCGCTCCCACCTGACCTCTGCTCTGCACAGAGCCGCACAGCTAGGATCCCTCTTGGCCGAGAAGGATATCGCCCCCTGTCAAGCGGCTATGGCCCGCGGTGGCGTGGAAGGAGGCCGGCCCCTCAGCCCGCCCGCAGAGCCCGGATGGTTGAACTGGATCTGGCAGGATCCCCCCTTGGGTGCTGCCGATGTGCAGTTGCAGTCTCCCGCCCTCCATGTTCCGGCTGCCCTGGGCATGCTTCCTGTGCTCAGCGATGCCCTTACCCCCCTGCCTTGGTTGGAAGCCGCTCTAGACAACGCCCCAGGGTTGATTTTCCAAGGTTTCCTTGGGAATCCCTTGCCCAACTATGTGCTGGATTGGCTGCAACAGCATCGGGAGCGGGTGGCAGCCGTCGTCATTTATGGTAATTTATCTCTCTACCGCCGCCTGCAGGCGCACTTTCCATGGGCCAATGCCATCCACAGCCTCAACCGGGATCCCTGGGCCCAAGCGGAGGTGATGGGGCGGCTCTTTCCCAACCGTTCCCCCTCAGAGGGATCAAAGTCTCACGTGGCCCAGCCAACCATTAAGAAAAAGTAAATACCTTTACAGATTATTGGCAGGGAAAGGCTCCTGAGTTATCGTGTTGGTTGAAATGTAAAAGATTGAAACGGTTTCTCTCAGCGTTGTCTGTGCCTCCCTCCCTCTCAGACACTCCTCAATCCTGCAGCAGCCAGTCGTCAACTGGCAGTTGGGTTGAGTTTGAGCAAAAGCGACTTCAACCTCCATCCCAACGACGTTTACAACCCTTCCTCAAATCCTTGCAGCAGTTCTTTACAAGTGTCTGGTCTCAGAAAACTCGGCTGGGTCTTGCCCTCCTCGGCCTAGGGCTGGCGATATTGACCTGGGCTTGGCTAAGTGCTGAGGCTCGTCTGGATCCCTACACGGAAGCCGTCCTCAGCTTACAGGGGCAGGTTAGCCATGGTGCATCCTTGTTTGCCCTCAACTGTGCAGCCTGCCACGGAGAAGAAGCGGATGGGCGAGTGGGGCCCAGTCTGCGGGGGGTGAGCAGCCGCCGCTCGGATCGGTTTATTATTCAGCAGGTGACCGGTGGCAAAACGCCTCCCATGCCCCAGTTCCAGCCGGATCCCCAGGAGATGGCGGATTTGCTCAGCTACTTGAAAACCCTCTGAGGCCGTTTCATGGGCCTGGCCCAGCAGCTTGCTTGCTATGCTCTCTGGCTGGCCGCCGTATTTGCTTTTGCGGAATGGCTGCGCTCCCGGCAGGTGGACGGGGAATGGGTGCGCAAGGCCATTCACATTGGTGTGGGCAATATCATTTTGTTGGCTTGGGCTTTGCAAGTGCCTCGCTGGCTAGGGGTGGGATTCTCTCTGGTGTTTGCCGGCTTGGCGCTGCTCTCCTACCGGGTGGCCATCTTGCCCAGCTTGAATGGAGTCGGTCGCCGCAGCTTTGGCACCTGTTTCTACGCCGTCAGCATTGGCCTGCTGCTGTTTTGGTTTTGGCGTCCCCAGCGACAGGTCTTCGCGGTGATCGGCATATTGGTGATGACGTGGGCCGACGCCTTGGCAGGGTTGGTGGGCAAAACTTGGGGCAAACACCCCTACCAACTGGGATCCATTCAAAAAAGCTGGGAGGGATCCCTGACCATGTGGGCGGTGAGCAGCTTGGTGATTGCAGCTCTGCTGCTGGGGTACTTTGGCTTCTCCCCCCCTTTGCTGGCCATCAGCCTCTTGGTGGGGGGGATAACCATGGGGTTGGAGGTGTTCTCTTGGTGGGGGTTGGATAACCTGACCGTGCCCCTGGCCAGTGCCGGCCTCTGTTTTGTTCTGCTGCAGATCCTCAACTATTTGTAACGCTTGCTACGGAACGTTCCTCTCCGGTTCCCGGCGGTATAGTGTGGAAACAGCCCTTGCTTCTCTTCGCCATGGCTGCAAGTCCTGCGCTGGCCTCTTCTGCCCCTCCCTCTCCCGCCCATATCTGTCCCCTTGCCCAGGCCTGCAGCTACCTAGATTGGGCAGCTGGCGAGCTGAAACTGGATCCCGGCTGGGTGGCGATCCTCAGCTAGAAATTGCAGGAGCCCCACACTGTACCCGTAGGGTCGGTGTCGGGAGGAATGCTATAATAATACTGCGGACACCAGAAACGGTTGTTTAAGGCACTGGTAACGGTCGATTGGGGGTGCTGTAAACCACCCCAGAGGCTCGTGGTTGGCTTGCTAACTGCAGGGCTACTAAAAGCCCGCTCCGTACCGCCTAGCGGTTGGTGTCGGGTAGTTTACGACCTGGAAATGCGCCCTTATGGGCATTCCCTACGGTGGGGCCAAAGGGGGGATCCCTATCGATCCGAGGCGTTATTCGGTCTCGGAGCTGGAGCGCATTACCCGCCGTTACACCAGCGAGCTGATCAAGGATATCGGCCCTGCAGAGGATATCCCCGCTCCAGACATGGGAACTTCCGCCCGTGAGATGGCCTGGGTGATGGATACCTATTCTATGAATGTCGGGCATGCGGTGCCGGGAGTGGTGACGGGCAAACCTCTCTCGATTGGGGGATCCCGAGGGCGAGAACTGGCCACCGGACGGGGGGTGATGATCACGGTACGGGAAGCCTTGGCCCGACGCGGTGGATCCCTGGCAGGGGCAACGGTGTTAATCCAAGGTTTTGGCAATGTGGGCGGGGCAGCGGCCAGCTTGCTGCATGAGGCGGGAGCTAAGATTGTGGCGGTTTCCGGCAGTTCTGGGGGCCTTTATAACCCCAAAGGACTGGATATCCCCGCCCTCAAAGCTTACATGAAGGAACGGGGAGGCCGCATGGCGGGCTTTCCACAGGCTGAGCCCATCAGCAACGCCGACCTGCTGGTGCAAAAAGCGGATGTGTTGATCCCTGCCGCTCTGGAAAATCAAATTACCGAAGCCAATGCCCACCAAATTCAAGCCCGGATTGTGGCAGAAGCTGCCAACGGGCCAACCACCCTTGCCGCCGACCGGATTTTGGAATCGCGAGGGATCCAGGTATTGCCGGATATCCTAACCAATGCCGGTGGAGTGGTGGTGAGCTATCTGGAGTGGGTGCAGGGACTCTCTTACATCTTCTGGGATGAGGAGCGGGTCAATCAAGAGATGGAAGGTCTGATGGTACGTGCCTTTGAACGGGTGGTGCAGGAGGCAGAACGGCGGCAAGTGTCGCTGCGACTGGCTGCCTACACCCTGGGGGTAGGCCGAGTGGCGCAAGCCCTACAGGATCGCGGCCTTTACCCGTAGACCGGGAACTCTTGGCTCAACAAGCCTACTTGCCAAGGTTCGATTGCCCTTTTCTCAAGCCCGACGGCGTTCTTGCTCTTCCTGCTGCTGCCATTGCTTGAGCAGCTCTTTTGCCGCCTGCGGGGTAAAGTAGTCCAGCTCCATCAGCTTACGGTAGGTCAGAATTTGCCGCATCTCCAGGGGCATGTCTGCTTTTTGGTAGAAGTAGCGAATGCGATTGATGTTTTGCTCCATTTCTGTAAACTCTTGCTCCCGCTTGATCTGCCTTTCCTGCTTGAGCACTTCATGGGGAGCGGACAGGCGGCTGTAGTTGGGGATCCGTTGCGTGCCTGTGGTTTTGCTGGCAGCAGGCAGACGGTGGCCTCCGGTTTGTCGGCTGTTGGCCTTGTTGGAATTGAAGAAGAAAGAGAGCATCGGCAAACCTCACACAAACAGATAAACGGCGGGAGCTTAACGCCAAGTCAACAATATCAAGTTTAGGTGAAGAAGCCTGTGATCCAGATCCTTCTTGGAAAAACCCGTACTTCCGGCGCGGCGCTGTATCTCTCCGCCTCTCCTACCCCCTCGGATGGTTGAGGAAAAGCTGGGGTTTGGCCTCAAGCCAATCTATTCATGAGTCCAGCCTACCGTGTTTACACGGAAAATGACTGAGATCACGTCCGAGAGTACAAGGTATTTAAGTATCTTCACGTCCTTTTGTTCGGGATCCCTGTATCGGATGTACTTTCCCGCAGGCCGCTACAGGTGGGATTCATCTCCGCTCAGCAGCCAAGTGACCGATACCCCCAACGCCTTGGCAAAGGCCACCAGTTCCTTGTCGATGACGCGCCGTTTTCCCTTTTCCACCTGGCCAATTTTGACGTAGTCCAACTGCACACCGTACTTGGCCAAGCGACCCGCCAGTTGATCTTGGGTGAGTTGCAGCTTCTCCCGTACCCAGCGCACCCGCTCCCCAATCAAGTTGGCCGATGGATGGTGCCGGTCGTTAGACTCCATAGGAGCAGAAAGCCGTAAATATTCTTTTCCAGACTGAGGAAGTTGAGGGATCCTCACATGGTAGCCTGAGCTGGCAAGGTTCCCTTTTCCTGGGATCCCACCCGGCAGCCGTTGAGCTGACTGGCTCAGGAACAATCTTATCTCAAGGTCTAGATCGAAAATCGCTTACCGCTTTTTGGCGAGCGACCCCTTGCCTGCAAAGACTTGGCGGACGGGACCCCTGCTGTTCCCGCATCCAAGCGGAAAAATCTCCGGACAAAAAAGAGGGGCATGATCGATTTTCGCTCGCAGCAGCAGCAGAAACCTTTTTAGACTGGGAGATGAAGTTCTCTCCTCACCTGGCTGTGGTTTTTTCTCGTCCTCATCCTGAACACTCTGTCTCTTCGCCTCAGGAGTTCGACGATCTCTGGTTCGACCCCGAGTCTGCCCCTCAAGACGACCTCGCAGAAGTTGACTCAGAGCCAGGGGCCGGCGGATCCCGGTTGAACGAGGACGCTGTCGATCACTACCTGAATACCATCGGTCGCGTGCCCCGCATCGATCACGCTGAGGAAATCGAGCTGTCGCGCAAAATTCAGCAAAAGCTCCTCATCGATCAAGCCCGGCAGGAATGGCGGCAACGGCGGGGGGAGGATCCCAGTGACGAGACTTTGGCCGAGGCCCTGCAGATTTCCGTATCCACCCTACGCTCCCGCATCCGACAAGGGGAGCAGGCTCAGCGCAAGCTGATCAACGCCAACCTGCGCCTGGTGGTCAGCGTTGCCAAGAAATACCTCAATCGGGGGGTGCCCTTTTTGGATCTGATCCAAGAGGGCAATATCGGGTTGATCCGGGCCACCGAAAAATTCAATGCGGAGCGGGGGTTTCGCTTCAGCACCTATGCTCATTGGTGGATTCGCCAAGGCATTACCCGTTGCATTGCCAATCAAGCACGGACGATTCGCCTGCCGGTACACATGGTCGACAAAGTGCGCCTGCTCAAGCGCACCAACCGCGAGCTGATGAAGCTGCAGGGGAGGCGGCCCACCGAAGCGGAGCTGGCAGAAGCCTTGGGCATTAAAGTCAAGAAACTGCGCATGATCCAGCAGGCTGCTGCTTTGCCCCTGTCGCTGGATGTGCCGGTCGGCCAGGAAGGAGAAAGCCGCCTTGGAGATTTGCTGCAAGATGAGCGGCAAGAGCAGCCCTTTCAAGGGATCCTCGTGCAATCGATGCAGCAGGATGTGCGTTCTGCCATGCAAACCCTGAAGCCGATTGAGAGGCAAGTGCTGGAGTTGCGCTATGGGTTAGACGGGCAACAGGCAAGAACCCTGCGGGAGGTGGGGGATCACTTCAACCTAACGCGGGAACGGATTCGTCAGATCGAGCGGGATGCCCTGCGCAAGTTGCGGGTGGGATATTCTTCGCGGGCTTTGGCCCAGTACATTCGCTAGTGGCTACAGGCCTGGCAGACCGATTTCCGGGCCAGCTTCTGCCCAGGGATAGCCTTTTTTCAATCTTCTTGGGTTGAACACCATAGCCCCTTGCAGCGGCGATGATAAGGATCCCTTATCCCCTGAGCCTATTGGGGCTGATGACCCCCCGGCTACCTCATCTTCACGACCAGAGCCAGTGGGAAGGACTTTGGCAGCTAACCTCTTTGGTCGTTGAGGAGTTGGCTGATCGGTTTCCTCTGGCGCTCAGCTAGAAATCGCAGGAGCCCCGCACTGTACCCGTAGGGTCAGTGCCGGGAGGAATGCGCTTTGATGAAGTACAATGAACTTATGAGCCAAATCCTGACCATATCCTGCAAGCTCAAGGTGTCCCCGTCGCAAGCCGCTAAATTGGACGCGACGATGGATGCCTTTGTGCAGGCACTGAACTGGGTCAACCAGAACACGCCGGAGAAGATCGTCAATGCGGTCAAACTGCAGTCCCTTTGCTACTACGAGATTCGCGCCCGATTCGGCTTGTCCAGTAACTTGGCCCAGCAGGTCTGCAGACGGGTGGCCGGCGCCCGCAAAGTGGCGAGACAGCGCAACCGTCCGGTTAAAGAGTTCAAGCGTAGGTTCGTTACCTACGACGCACGTATCTTTTCATTCCGCGAGAAAGACTGGACGGTGTCGCTGACCACGGTGGAAGGGAGAGAACGCTTTGAACTAGCCATTGGTAACTACCAGAGGGGAATGCTGGCTGGCTCTAACCCCAAATCGGCCACCCTAGTCCAGCGGAAGGACGGCTCCTACTACATCCAGATTTGCGTAGAGAAAAACCCGCCCAAGCAACAAGATACCGACAGGGTGATCGGGGTGGACTTGGGCAGGACGGATATCGCCCATACGTCAGAGGGGGACAATTGGAATGGGCAGCAGTTGAACCGAGTCCGCGACCACTACTCCAAGCTGAGGGCGGCACTCCAACGCAAAGCCAGTAAGGGCACACGCAGTTCGCGGCGCAGATGCCGTCAACTGTTGCAACGGCTGTCTGGCAAGGAGAGACGCTTTCAAACGTGGGTCAATCATCGCATCTCCAAAGTTATTGTCTCCAGGGCAAAAGCTACCAACAGCGCTATCGCCCTGGAAGACCTGACAGGGATCCGGGAAAGGGTCAATCAACAGCCGCGGAGCAAAGCCGAACGGCGCAGGGCCAACGGTTGGGCGTTTTATCAACTCCGTCATTTTCTGGAGTACAAGGCTCTGCGTGCAGGGGTTGCCTTGATTCTGGTACCGCCTGCCTACACGTCGCAGACCTGCCACCGGTGTTTGCACATTCATCCCGACCCTGCGCAATCCTACCGCAGTGGAAAGAAGTTTAAGTGTAGGCACTGTGGATGGGAAGGAGATGCGGATTTGAATGGTGCGAATGTGATTGCGCTTTTGGGGGCTGTCGTAAACCAGCCTAGAGGTTCGGGCCTGTTTTGTTCTCTGGCAGAGCAGAGCAGGCTCAGGGCTACTGAAAGCCCGCTCCGTACCGCTTAGCGGTCGGAGTCGGGTAGTTTACGCATTGTAGTCATTCCAAACGAGATTGAGACACTCCCGTTGCCGCCCAAACGCTTCGCGCCGCTGCCGCGACCCCTCTCCCAGGGGGAAAAGGATTGGTCTGCTGGCTTGACTTCCCAGAGGTGCCTAGGATTCGGAACACCTGTGCGCCGAGAAAGAAATTCTTAAAAAGCCTTCGCCAGCCACAAAACCGCATTTAGGATTGGCTTCGAGGAATAGTCAGCGAGTAACCTGCGTCTTTGTTTCCAGATGGCCCGATACCAAGCCGGCTAGGCTTTTTTAGCCCAGCCTCTTTTTCAGTGCAGATGCTCGAGCCGTCAGCCCAGTCTTTGCTATGCCTTCAACTGCAATGGATTCTTCGATCTTTCATCAATCCCAACCTTCTTCCCAGCGGAATCCTGTGCTCTCAGACAAGCTTTCCCTGCGTATGGGACAAGCCCTACTGGGGTTAGCATTGGCCACTTGGCTGCTGATGGGGTTAGGCAGTGCCACCCGCGTCATGAATGCTGGGCTGTCCTGTCCAGATTGGCCCCTTTGCTACGGGGCAATTGTGCCCAGCCAGCAGATGAACCTACAAGTCTTTTTGGAATGGTTTCACCGCATGGTGGCTTCTGGGGTAGGCTTGGCTACCTTGGTTCTAATGGGGTTTGCTTGGCTGAAGCGTCAGGCATTGCCCACTTGGCTGCCCTGGGGTTTGAGCTGGGCTTTTGTTCTGGTCTTGACGCAAGGGATCCTGGGTGGGCTGACGGTCACGGAGCTGCTGCGCTTTGATATTGTGACGGCCCACTTGGGCACGGGCCTGCTGTTTTTTGCCACTTTGCTCACCCTGGGATTACTGATCTGGACAAAAGCCGGTTCTAAGGACTCCATCCTGCCGCTGCGACTGGGTGAAGGGCCATTTTCCGTCGGCTACTTGCCTTGGCTGGGCTTGGGGGCGGTGCTGCTGGTGTATGTCCAGAGCCTTCTGGGCGCCTTGGTGGCCTCCCAATGGGCTTTGCATCAATGCTTTGCTGCCGGCGAGCTGTGCTGGGTGATGAATAGCCACTTGCTGGGGGTTGCTCCGGCCACCCTTGGGGTGTTGGCGGTAGCGGTGGCCACCGGGCTGCGGCGCAAGCGGATCCCCCGCCTTCTCAAGTTCTTGGGCCATGGGTCTGTTGGCCTGCTGTTGGCCCAGGTGGGGATCGGTGTTTTGACCTATCATTACCGGCTGCAGGTAGAACCCCTAACGGTGGCCCATCAGATGATGGGGGCAGCTTTGCTGGCCTGTCTGCTGGGTTTTACGGTGCTGGCCTGGCGAATGCGAACCCAGGGGGAAGAAGGCCAGTGGATGGCCATGACCGCAGAAATGACCGGTGAGTGAATTTCATGCAAGATAGCGTTTTAGTCGACCGTCAGGCTTCCTACCAGAACCCGATGGGGGGGATCCCCTCTGAGCAGAGCCCATGTGCTCTGGGGTGCGAGCGCCAGGCGCTTGTCCAGGTTTTGCGCAGCTACAGCCAGTTGGTGAAGCCCAAGATCATCGCCCTCTTGCTGATGACGACGGCTGGGGCCATGTGGATGGCAGGCAACACCGACCCGTTCAGGTTTTTCATCACCCTTTTGGGGGGAGGAATGGCGGCGGCGGCAGCCAACGTCATCAACATGGTGTATGACACCGATATCGATCGGATGATGGAGAGAACCCGCCATCGTCCCCTGCCTTCCGGTCGAATCCGGGCGCGGGATGCTCTGATTTTTTCGGGGATCCTGGCTTTGGCTGCCTTTGGGTTGTTGGCTATTTTCACCAACCTGCTGGCTGCCGGTTTGGCCATGTCGGGGATCCTGGTGTATGTGGGGGTCTATACCCACTGGCTGAAGCGTTCCAGCACGCAGAACATCGTCATCGGTGGAGCGGCAGGAGCCATCCCGCCTTTGGTGGGCTGGGCAGCAACCACAGGCGAGCTCAGCTGGGCCGCGTGGGTGATGTTCGCCATCATCTTTTTGTGGACTCCACCCCACTTCTGGGCTTTGGCCATTCTGAAGCGGGAAGACTACGCTCGCGCGGGGGTGCCGATGCTGCCGGTGGTCGCGGGCGAAAGGATCACTGCCGCGCAGATTTTGCTCTACGCGCTGCTGATGGTTCCGGTCAGCCTGTTGCTGGTTTACCCATTGGGAATGCTGGGATCCTTTTATCTGAGCGTCGCGGCGCTGCTGGGATCCCTCTTGGTTTGGAAGGCGGTGCAGTTGCTGCAGGATCCCTGCGACCGAGATCGGGCGGCCTCGCTCTTCACGTTTGCCAACCTGTATCTGCTGCTGTTGTGCGGGGCCATGGGTCTGGATAGGTGGTCGTTAACCCACACCCTCTGGAGCCAGGCCACTGCGTCCCTCCAAGGGATTTACACCACCCTCATAGCGCTGGCCAGCTGACTTGCGCGAATGGGGGATCCCTGGGTTGATAACCCCCGTTGGCCAGCCGGTTTTTCCTCAAAATTGCGGCCCATTCTCAGAGAGTGACACTCCATACCGTGCAGGGTAGAATGAGCTAATCATTAGCCAAGCAAGACACACCCGGCCATGACCAATGAGGAAATTGAGACGCGGTTTGTCCAGTTGGCCGAAGCTGTGACCAAGGTGGCTGATACAGTTGCCAAGGTTACCGATGCTCAGCTTGCCTTGCAGACTCTTTCGGGGCGTCTCGCTGAGGTTGTCCTGGAATTGCGGCAGGAAGTGCGGGAATTGCGGCAGGAGCTGAGAGAATTGAGGCAGCGGCAGGCTGAATCGGATCAACGCTTTGAGGTTCTCCTTCAGGAAATCCGCTTCTTGATCCGCCGTCAGGGAGAGGAGCAAGCGTGAGTTGGGAAATCGCCTGGTGGAAGCCCCTGAGATAGGTCAGGATCCTCTCCGTGGAAAGGGTGAAAACAGCGGAGGATCCCTTGCTGCCTAAGGTTTGCTCCCAAGCAGAATACTTTCATTATTTCAAACAGCAATGAAACGGCTTGCTGCGTCGATCCCTAACTCCCCTCTCCCAGGGGGAGAGAAGCCGGAGGTGAGGGAAGGCCGCCTTACAGGAGAGGAGTTGGGGGTAGATTTTGCCGAGCCTTTGTGGACACTTAAGAAGCCCAGAAGCCTTGCTGGATAGGACTGTCTGGGCTTGGGGAGATGTTGCTGAACCGTTTCGCAACGCATAGTCACTTATCTCACCGTCAAGGTGAAACAAACAACCGCTTGCTTCCTGCTAAGGCCTCCGGCCCGCTAGTGCAAGCAGTAGAAATAGATGGTAATAGAAGCCACGACTGCTATCGGCCCTCTGGGGATGGAGCTTAGCGGACTTGAACCGCTGACCCCTTCAATGCCATTGAAGTGCTCTACCAACTGAGCTAAAGCCCCAATCACTTGGCTTCGAGCCAGAATCCCGCTCAAGGATCCTACCCTCTACTCCAGCTTACACTGGCAACCTGCAGAAGATGCCTCAGCGGTAAAAAACGCTGGAACCTGATCGTAAATAAGTGGAGGATCCTTGTCAATAGCTTGGATGGCTCAACCGAGATGAGGAGTTTGCTTGGTTCTCAGCCTTTTGGTGTCAGACGTTGCGAGAAGCCCACGGGGTGGTAGAACGGAGTCAGTGGCAATTGAGGGGCCTGTGACACAAGAAACTCAGCTTAACCGCATTTTGGCGGCTTCTTTGCTGGTCGTCTGCCTTATTGCGGCCATTGTCGGGGGCACGCGCCCTGCCCCAGAGCCTACCCGAGGCGGGGTTGGCCTAGAGGCTGCACGGGGGGCGGAGCGCATCGAGGTGGTCACCCTGGAAGGAACGATAGGCGGCCCAGGGGGTTCGACTTTGGTAGGCCTGCCCACTTCTCCTGTGGAACAGTTGCGGGAGGCAGCACGGGATCCCTCTGTCAAGGCTGTATTGCTGCGCATCAACAGTCCCGGCGGAGCTGTGGGATCCAGCCAGGAACTCTACCGTGCCGTAACCGCTCTACACGGAGCAGGCAAGCCGGTGATCGCTATCCTAGAAAACATTGCTGCCAGTGGGGGGTACTACGTGGCCAGCGCTGCCGACAAAATCTATGCCAACCCTGGCACCCTGACCGGCAGCATAGGGGTTATCATCAGCGGCCTCAGCTTTGGTAAGTTGCTGGAGAACTACGGCATAGAGCCGCAGACCTTCAAAACCGGCGAGTACAAAGACCTTCTCTCTCCTTTCCGCAGTGCCACTCCTCAAGAGCAGCGCCTTCTGCAAAACTTGGTGGAGGATACCCTCGAGCAGTTCATTCGCGATGTGGCCCAAGGACGCCAGCACTTGCCAGAAAAGGCAGATGAGGTGCTGGAAGCAGAGATGATCGCGCGACGGCAGAGCTTGGATGAAGACCGGGTGCGACAATTGGCCGATGGACGCATCTTCACCGGGGCGCAAGCTGTGGAGGTGGGCTTGGTGGATGCTTTGGGGGGGTACACGGAGGCGGTGGAGGATCTGCGGCGCATGACCGGGGATCCCTCTTTGTCGCCGGCGGGTGAGGGAGAGGGCTTCCAACGAGTACTGCGACGCCTGTTAAGCCAAGGACTGTCCTCGCAAAGGCAAGCCGCTTGGCTGGGCCGGCTGTTGGAGAGCAACGAGGCTGTTGGGATCCCAGACGTGCCGTTGCTGTGGATGGCGCCGGAGTGGACTTTGCGCTAAACCTAAATCTAATCAGGACGGGTTTTGGGTGTGGGGGGTGAACGGTGAATCGAGAACCGGTCGCGCCGGCGGCGCAGGGCACTTTGAGAGCAGCTGCTCTGGGAGTGCAGGGCAATACTTGGAGAGAGGGATCCCAGAAGGCCAATTCCTTGGCGGAGCTGGATTGGGCCATCGACCTGGAGCTGTTGACCAGTCGGGCTTGGGTGGAAATTGACGCAGCCCAGCTGCGAGAAAACCTGCGGCTGTTGCAGAGGCGCCTAGGCTCAAACGTCGAGATCTGGGCGGTGGTGAAGGCCAATGCCTACGGGCATGGGGCGCAGTTGGTGGCTCCCGTGGCTGTTGCGGCTGGGGCCAAGGGGCTATGTGTGGCCACCCTGGCCGAAGGGATCGAGTTGCGGCAAACGGGGCTGCAGGCTCCGGTTCTGGTGTTGGGAGCTTTGAATACTTGGGCGGAGCTACAGCAGGCCATGGCAGCCCGGCTGGAGGTCAGCCTCACCTGCACAGACCAAATCCCGCTGATGCGCCAGGTAGCCCGTTGGGCCGGGCGCCCCGTCCCGGTGCATGTCAATGTGGATACGGGTATGACCCGTTTGGGGATCCCCTGGAAGAAAGCTGCAGCCGTGTGGGGGCAGATTTGTCGGATCCCGGAGCTGGAAGGCTGTAGCTTGTTTTCCCATTTGGCGACGGCGGACGAGCCCCATTCTCCAGTCATGGAACAGCAGCACGCCCGCTTTGCCCAGGTGGTGGAACAGATCCGCCAAGCCGGGGATCCCTTACCGGCGCTGCATCTGGATAACTCAGCCGCCGCTCTGGCCCATCTCCACTACTCCCGTGTGCGCCTGGGACTGGCCCTCTATGGCTTGTCGCCTGCCCCCCACTTGCAACTGCCGGGTCTGCAGCCGATTCTGCGACTCAAGGCGCGGCTGACCCACATCCAAACTGTGCCTGCCCAGACCGGAGTGAGCTATGGACATCGCTACATCACCTCTCGCCCCAGTCGCATTGCCACTCTGGCCATCGGCTATGCGGATGGGATCCCACGGCGGCTTTCCGGCTGGCTGCGAGGATGGGTGCGCGGCGGCTTGATCCAACAGGTGGGCACAATCACGATGGATCAATGTATGTGGGATGTAACCGAGAGGCCGGATATCCAGGTGGGGGATGTGGTGGAGCTGCTGGGCCCCAATCTGGCAAATGCGGGTTTATCTGTGCAGGATTGGGCCGATCAGTTGGGTACTATTTCCTATGAGTTGCTGTGTGGACTTTCTGCCCGTCTGCCAAGAGTGTTGGTTAATTCTCTGGGTTTTGATGATGCCTGACACGACAGATTGGATTGCCTCAAGCACGGATAGGAGCGGGCCAGAGGCTGTTTGCGTCGGCAGCAGAGGGCTTGACTTGACGTGTCAACAGAGAGTAGAGCAGCATCGAAGGTAATCGAGGGCACTCCTGATCACTGAAAACAGTGACTTGGCGGCGGATTCGGTTCCCATTGGGAGGTAGCGATGGCGGAGCAACATAAGCCTCTGAAGAGCCTGGAAAATCAAATGGAACGGGCTGTTCTGGAGATGGTCAATGAAATCCTGCTGATGGAGAGTCAACAGCGCTACTGCTTCTGCGAGAAATTCTGTAACGATGCTGCCGCCCTGGCTTTGAACAACCTCCAGCCTCGATACGCCACCAGTTTTCACGGCTCTCTCCGAACTTTAGAAGCCATTCAAGCGGATCAGGAGTTGCAGAGGCTGATCCGGTTGGAGGTGGTGAAGGCCATGGACAAGGTGGCGGCCAATCCCCGTTGCCCAGAACCTGAATGTCCTTTGCTGCTGCGCGACGCCGAGACGATAGAGTTAGAACTGGCCCCTAGCGACAATTGAAGGAATGGCTCTGATGGAGCTGCGCTCCGCTAGCGCGAACGTTTCCCCTTCGCCAGTGGCCTTCCTCGGCCCTGCTGGAACCTACACAGAGTTGGCAGCTTTGCTGGCCTGCCCTGAGCAGCCTCACCTGCACAGCCAGGGATCCCACCCCTTAGTGCCTTATCCAACGATCAGCGCCTGTCTAGAGGCGGTAGCTGCCGGCCAGCAACAATGGGCGGTGGTGCCGGTGGAAAACTCGGTGGAGGGGGGGGTCTCGATGACCTTAGACGCCCTCTGGCAACTGGAGGGGCTAGGGATCCGGCAGGCGCTGATCCTGCCCATTCGCCATGCCCTCATCGGACGTGCCTCGCGGTTGGAGCAAATTGAGCAGGTCTACTCCCACCCGCAAGCTTTGGCCCAATGTCAGGCTTGGCTGAGATCCCATCTGCCCCAGGCCACTTTGATCCCAACCCGCTCGACCACCGAAGAATTGGATCGCCTGCAGGAGCAGCCCAGCGCCGCCGTCATCGCCTCAGAACGAGCTGCCACCCTCTACCAACTGCCGGTCTTGGCCTGCCCGATCAACGATCACCCCGACAATTGCACTCGCTTTTGGGTTATTGGCCGTGCGCCGCTCTCGCGTTCCGGTCAACAGGGTGAAACCTCTGCCGATCCTGCTTCTCCGGGGGGATCCCATACTTCCTTGGCCTTCAGCCTGCCCCACAACGTGCCGGGAGCACTGCTGAAACCTCTGCAAGTGTTTGCGGAGCGAGGCCTGAATATGTCTCGCATTGAGTCGCGCCCCACCAAAAAATCGGCAGGGACGTATGTCTTTTTTGTCGATTTGGAGAACCCTATCGGCCAACCCTATTTGGATGCCGAGGTGGTTGCGGCACTGGAATCAATTGCTGAAACCTTGAAGCTCTTCGGCAGCTACCCTGTGCATGACCTCTGCAAACAAGGGGATCTATCCCAAGTAGCAAAAGCCCTGCCCTCTGAGGGGAAAGCGCGTCCAGCGTAGCCAAGTCTTTCAAACCGTTGAATCCATCTGAGTCATCAGGCCCGAAAGCTGGGAGCGACACCCGATAGAGTCATTTCAGGTTAGGGTGAGACGCCTGGGCTGCTGATCGCGCCAGCGGGACGGAGTCCTTGAAAAGCCTTTTGGATCAGTGCATGCAACATTTTGGGTTTGAGTTCAGTGTCCCAGTTTAAATCCAAATGACCGTAGCTTGGAACCAGGACTGCTGTCCCGAGCACTGGGGCAGACCAGGATCACTTCACAGAGCTCGATAACCTTGCCAGGCTTGCCAAAAAATGTAAAGAGAAAGAATGGTCAGGAAGCCCCGAAACAACAGACTGACGGTTTCATCGGGCAATTTGGGCAGGGTGCGTGTGCTAATCTGTACACCGATTAACCCCCCTGTGCCCAAGATTAAACCTGGGATCCAGAGCACATTCTGGTGGATGGTGCCGTCCCCGAACCCCAGGCCATTCCAGATCCAATCGCTGAGGCCCGCATGGCTGGCAGTGGCAGCAACTGCTGTGATCACAATGGCCCCCAGACTGGTCTGAATCGCCACTTTGATTGTCTCTTTCAGCAGCAGGATCTGCATTGGCACCAGGATCACCCCACCGCCGATGCCAAACAGCCCGGCCAACAAACCGGCAGTGCCGCCGGTCAGGGCGCGGGCTAACCAGGGAGACATCTGCCCTGAGGACTCCGTCCCGCTGAGGTGCTCGGCACCGCTGACGTCAGCCCCCAATTCTTGGGCCTGGATAACCACCTTTTTGTTGAGTTGCACCAGGTAAGTGTTGGCCAGCAGCAACACTCCAAACGCTGCCAACAGCAGATAGCTGGGAAGGCGACTGGCGATAATTGCTCCTACTTGAGCCGTAAGCAACGCTGGGATCCCCAGCAGGATCACCCGTTTCAAATCCAGCATGCCCATCCGCCAGTTTTGGATGCTGCCCGCAATCGAGGTCATAACGATGGAAAGGTTGCTGGTGGCTGCAGCTTGAACCGGTGGGATCCCCAAGCTGACCTGTAAGGGCACCAGGATCGTTCCACCGCCAATGCCCAGAACCCCGGCTAGGATCCCTGCCACCAAGCCCCCAACTGCCAAGGCCAACTCCATCCCCTACCACTCCCCACCGCTGCTCTATCTTGCTGGCCAAAAAGCCGCCATCATCGTAACATTCTCCAGTCCTGGCAAGACTAGCAGGGATACATCGGTCGAGAAGCCTTGGGTGTGGGGTTGAAAAGAGGCGCATCATAATAATGTTGGACAGTAAATATTGGACAGTCGTACCGCCTTGGTGCAGATCGCGCCAGCATGTCAACTTCATCCATAGGCAAGGAAGCCTTCATGGTTGCCATCCATCCGGCAAATGATCTGGGTGCTCTGAAAAATCTAGGTTCCACGGCAAGAGGATCCCAGCCTGCTTGGTGGCCTCCATCTGGGCGGCAACAGGGAACTGTGGCCCCTCTGCAACCTCTGGGGCTGGTTGCTTTGGAAGGTTTGGCCACCTGGGGAGATCGCCTGTTGGGCTTGGATCGGGTGAGGGGCTATTTGGTGGAAATTCAAGAGCACAACACCCTGCTGCTCAATCCCCATCATGTCCATTCTTTCCAAGGCGCTTACGGTTTGTGGGTAGAGTCAGAAGGGGATCAAGCGTGGATTTGGCTCAGTCGGGAGCAAGAGGGGCAAATCTTGCGCATTCCCATGTCCGCTCTGCAGCAACCGGGATCCCTGGAAGCCTTTCCAGTGTGTAGGTGCCCCTACCCTATCGAAGGGATCGCCCTCTGGAGCGATCCCCACACGGGAAACCGCTACCTCTATGCCACCTGCTACCGACGGGAAAAAATCCTGCAACTGGATCCCAGCCGTGGTCTCATCGTGCAGGAGATGCCTGCCCCTGGGGTTGGCCGAGAACACATTGCGGTGCAGGGAGACTACCTCTGGGTGAGCGATCGGGTGGAAGAGACGATCTATGTGCTGGAGCGCCAGACCGGGCGAGAACTGGCCCGTATCCTCACCCCTTCTCCTGGGCCAACAGGCTTGGCCCATTGGCGGGGGCAACTCTGGGTGGCCTATGCCCACGAAGAAGCCTACATCCACGACAACCCCAACGCTCCAGATCCCTTGTCGGTGGCCCTGCGCGATAAAACCTGGGTGGCCCCCCTACGCCTGCGGCCTTTGGATCCCCCTAGCTCCCCCAACCCCTCTGGCGGCAGTGGAACCGAGGCCGAGGATTCCCCCATTGCCTGTCCGGTAGTTTTTCAGCCCCAGTGTCTGGGGGAACGCGCCACCTACACCCTCTCCCACGGCTATCGGGTGGAGCTGACCTATGTGGAAGAAATTGCCCAAGAAGAGCCGCGCTTCCTGCCCGATTTGGTCTGGCGAATTGCCTTGCCCTGCAACAGCCTTCGCCAACGGGTGCGCAGCCTGCACTGGGTAGGTCTGCCGTTTGAAGTGGAAGAGCAATCTGGCCAACAGGTGGCAGTGTTTTCGCTGGGATCCCTGGGGGCCCATGAGGTGCGCTTGTTTGGCTGGCGGGCGGTGTTGGATCTCTACAGTATCAAGTACTGCATCGATCCGCTGGATGTAGAAGATGCCGTCGTGCCCCCAGACCTACGGGATCGCTACTTGGTGGACGATGACTACCTGGCCATGGACACCTCGATTGTCCGAGAGGCAGCGCGGCGGGCCGTCGGCAGCGAGACCAACTTGCTGCGCAAAATGCTCAATATCCGGGCCTATGTTTACGACAAGCTCTCCTACCGGGTCACCTCTCGCATCGATCCGCCGGATGAGGTTTTGCGGCGTGGCTCCGGTTCTTGTGGCGAATATGTGGGGGTGCTGTTGGCTTTGGCCCGCCTCAATGGAATCCCTTGCCGCACGGTGGGGCGCTACAAATGTCCTCCCCATCCAGAACTGAAAGGGATCCCGCTGTTTCCCCAGTACAACCACGTGTGGATTGAGTTTTATCTGCCCGGCTGGGGTTGGGTGCCGATGGAGTCGAACCCCGACGATCGGGGGGAGCGCCCCTACTCGCAGCGCTACTTCATGGGCCTGCCCTGGACCCATGCCGAGATCGCCAAAGGGATCCCTTTCGAGACGATCAACACCGACCAAGCCTCAATTGGGGAGCTGGCCATTAACCATGTGCAGTTTCGCATCTTAGAAGAAATTTGAAAGGCGAATAGAGTGAGAAAACGGGCCTGAGATTGGCCAACACTGCTCCGGGAGTGATTTTTGCCGAAGATGACGATGTGGCTCCTGATGTGGTGTGGGTAAGCCGCTCTCGACTGAGAACAGCGTTAGGGGCGGATGGCAAACTCCACAGTGCCCCAGAATCGGCGGTAGAAGTGCTGAGCCCTGGAGCTCGCAATATTGGCCAAGATAAGCAAACTAAGCTCAAGCTTTACAGTCGGCTTGGGCTACAGGAGTATTGAGTGGTGGACTGGCAACAGCAACAAGTGGAAGTCTACCGGCGTCAGCAAAGGCAGTTGGTGTTGATCAAAACTTGCTTGGGAAAGATGAATTGGACTCGAATTGGACTCGCCGTTGCTGCCGGGGCTTGCGTGCCCGATTTCACAGCTGTGGATGCCACCTCTTGCCTGAGTCTGGTGGGAGCCCCATTGCTCGCTCGAAAAGCTGCCACCCGAATGGGGAGCTGTCAATAGAGCTGCACTCCGCGGGCGCGAATGTCGCTTTTTCTTCCCCAGCCTGATGCTGGAATGGCTATGGGCCAACAACAGGGCTCTGCCCCCATCTGGGGCTTGCGTTAAAGACTAGGATAGGAGACTACGGCGGGGCTTGGCTTCGCTCCAGGCACATCCATCCAAAGCAATCCGCTCTACCTCCGAGGCCAGCCTCAATGCTTTCAGGGCCTGTTCCCCACCCACAGAAGGTTGGTTGCCCCCCCGCACGCAATTGATGAAGTGCTCCAGTTCGGCATGCAGCTTGTCGATATTGTCGGTGTGGACTTTCTCAATCAAACAATCCCGCTGGTAGGGCATTTGGCCGTAGTCGCTGGTGCTGCCGACGGATCCCTGGCGGTACACCGAGATCTCATTGTGTAGAAAATCTGCTTCTACCAAGGCATTCTTGCAGTGGACGGCAATTTTGCGCACCTTGCGGTGGGTGACCTTGCTGGCAGTGAGGGTGGCGATGGCACCGTTGGCAAAAGTGAGAGTAGCCGTGACGTAGTCCAGGTAGCCCAGCTTGGAGATGCGGTTGCCGCTGGCGGTAATCTGGGTCACGGGAGATGGGATCAGCTCCAGCAATAGGTCGATGTCGTGGATCATCAAGTCGAATACCACCGACACATCGCTGGCGCGGTCGGAATAGGGGCTGAGACGGTGAGCCTCAAAAGCCAGAGGTTCTTCACTTTGCAAGACTTGGCCCAGCTTTTGGAAAACAGGGCTGAAGCGCTCGATGTGCCCCACCTGCAAAATACAATTGCAATCGGCAGCTCGGTTCACCAGCGATTCTGCTTCGCTGATGCTGGCAGCGATGGGCTTTTCGATCAGCACATGTACCCCGGCCTCCAGGCAGGCCATACCCACCTCGTGGTGCAGAACCGTCGGCACGGCAATGGCCACGGCAGCTACATGGGGCAGCAGATCGCGGTAGTCCTCATAGAAATGAACGCGGTGGCGGCTGGCCACATCCAATCCCCGTTCCACGTTGATATCCGCTACCCCCACGACCCGCACATCCTTCATCAGGCTGAAAACGCGGGTGTGGTGCTGGCCCATGTTGCCTACCCCGATCACCCCAACCGGGACAGCTTGCTCTGAATAAGCCAGTGGACGGCGGGGAGAGTTGGCAGAACTCGGGCAAGATCGGGCCATGACGTTTCCACTACCTCCACCACAAGGGTTTCGCGAACCTCGCTCCATCTTTCGGTAACGGAGCGCCGCATTTCACGAAACAAACTTCACAAAGCTTACCATGCCTCCCTTAGATCCAGTTCAAGCCGGGGATGGGCGGCAGGTGCAGCGGGGGCTGTTGGCAGGATTGGGGGCTGAAACAGAACAGCGGCACCGGGCTAGAGCGAAACCACATGCGGGCGTAGAATCCGCTTGGACTGAGGGGCAGGCCAAGCCAAACGGGGAAAAAGAAGACAAAGGACGCCAAAACCAAGGCCACCGCCGTGATGCTCGCCCCGCGCCAAAAGCGGCGATAGCTCTGCCAGCCCAGCAGCACCAACCAAGCCAGGGCTAGGGTGCTAAACGCCAGAGCGCTCATGTAGTGGTAGATAAAAACGCAGCGGCTGACCCTAAACCAAGGCAGGTAATTGGCCGCATAGCCAATCAAAATGAAGGCTTCGAGACCGTGAAAGTGGCGGATCCCTCGCCAGACGAGCACCAAGATGGATCCCGTCCCCAGCCACCACAGCCAAGGATTGCCCACGCCATGAACAGCTTGCCAGAGGTTGCCCTGACTGCTGAAGTAGTAGGCCACGGGGCGGCCCAGAATTGGCCAGGACCAAGCTCCTGCCGAGGCCAAGGGGGTGGTCAGCCAAGGACGCAAAGCCGGGAACCAAGCCACCAGGGATCGCAAGCTGGTGGAGCAGTAGGGGTGAACAGGGGTCTCTTCGTTCACCACCAGGTGGGCTGCCATGTGGCCGCCGTAGATGGATTGGTTGATGAGTACCAGGGATCGGAAATAATTCTGGATGCCCGTCCAGCTCCAATCCAGAGTTAGTCCCTGTTGGGGATTCAGCTGCAGGTGCGGGATCCACTGAATGGCGTAAAAGGCCAGCGGAGCGAGGATGAAGCAGAACGCATAGTGCCACCAGCGCAGATGACGAATCTGGCTCAAAATGCCCAACCGTGGGATCCACTGCGGGCGCAGCCAGACCACCCCCCAGACGAGGATCCCCAACAGAGCAAACATGAAGGCAAACCAGAGGCCATTCCACTTCACCGAAGCTGCCGCCCCCAACAGGATCCCGGAGCAAGCAAAGTGAGCAGCCCGTCGCCAACCTTGGTCTTCTAGACCTCTGAGCAACAGAATGGTCGCTGCCAGCCCAAAGGCTACCAGATACACGTTGATCAGGCCAAAGCGGGATTCCACCAGAAACACCCCATCGGTCAGCAGCAAAACCCCGCTCAACAGAGCAAAGCCCACGTGGTAGGTGAGGCGGTAGGCTAAACCGGTCAGCAACAGAGGGATCAGGGATCCGCAAAAAGCAGTGGCGAAGCGGAATCCCCACTCGTTGCGGCCAAACACCCGAATGCTGAGGGCAATGAAGTACTTTCCCAGGGGGGGATGCACATCGTAAAAAGGCTTGCCATCCAGGTAGTTCTGGGCAAACTCCGGGAAGTACACCTCATCGAACACAGGTGCCGGGAACTCGTCCAGCCGCCACAGGCGCAACCCCAGACCCACCAGAAAGATCCCCAGCGCTCCCCATACCAGCCACTGTCGGGATCCCACAGCGCTGTGCGGGGATCCGAGGATGGGCACAGACAGCAGCAAGCTGCCCTGAGACCGCTCCGGCCCGGGGTCAATGGGGGTTGGCTCTCCAATCATGGATGGGGCACCTTCAACACATCCGGCCAGGATCCCTAGGGATCCCCAGTGTTACTTTAGCCGACCGTGAAAGCCTAAGCGATTCCAAAGCAAACCACTGCTAGACTGTAGAATTGAATACAAAGTTGGCCAACTTCTGGCCACTACCCTGTCTGCGCTGGCGCTCCTGAGAGCGGGCGTTTGACGTTCGGTCATCTCAGTGGGGAGGAGACACCGTGGCGACTGGTGGATATGCGTTGGTGGACAGCCTGCACCGGCATGGGGTGCAACACATCTTTGGCTATCCGGGGGGAGCCATCCTCCCCATCTACGACGAGCTGTACAAAGCCGAGTCTCAGGGGCTGCTCAAACATTACCTGGTACGCCACGAACAAGCGGCTGCCCACGCCGCCGACGGATATGCTCGCGCCACTGGCAAGGTGGGGGTGTGTTTTGCTACCTCTGGCCCAGGGGCGACCAACCTGGTGACGGGCATCGCCAACGCCATGATGGACTCTGTACCCATGGTGGTCATCACTGGGCAGGTACCTCGCCATCTGATTGGCACCGACGGCTTCCAGGAGACGGACATCTTTGGCATCACCCTGCCCATTGTCAAGCACTCCTACGTGGTACGGGATCCGCGCCAAATGTCTCGGATCGTGGCAGAGGCTTTTCACATTGCCGGGACAGGGCGGCCCGGGCCGGTGCTGATCGACATCCCCAAAGATGTGGGCCTGGAAGAGTTTGACTATCAACCCGTCAGCGAGATCAACATCCCCGGCTACAAGCCCACCGTGCGTGGCAACCCACGGCAAATCCACACAGCGGCCAAGCTGATCCTGCAGGCCAAGCGGCCCTTGCTGTATGTGGGAGGTGGGGCGATCATCTCCGGTGCCCACGCCGAAATTGCCGAGCTGGCCCACACCTATCGGATCCCGGTGACCACCACCCTCATGGGCAAAGGGGCTTTCGATGAGAACGATCCCCTGTCGGTGGGGATGCTGGGCATGCACGGCACGGCCTATGCCAACTTCGCCGTCACCGAGTGCGACCTGCTCATTGCG
The DNA here is from genome assembly GCF_054058015.1 of Thermostichus sp. MS-CIW-30. NCBI lineage: Bacteria > Bacillati > Cyanobacteriota > Cyanophyceae > Thermostichales > Thermostichaceae > Thermostichus > Thermostichus sp. MS-CIW-30. Next base: position 8,417 of record NZ_JBSRZW010000002.1, on the reverse strand, counting down.
GTGGGGGCCCGCTTTGACGATCGCGTGACCGGCAAGCTAGATGAATTTGCCAAGCACGCCAAAGTCATTCACATCGACATCGACCCAGCCGAGGTGGGCAAAAACCGTGCGCCCGATGTGCCGATTGTAGGAGATGTGCGCACTGTTCTGGTGGAGATGCTGGCTCAACTGAGCAAAATGCCTTCTACTCCAGGCCTAACTCAGGCCTGGCTGGATCGGATCGAGCGCTGGAAGCGGGACTATCCCCTGCAGGTGCCCAGCTACGAAGGCGTGATTGCCCCCCAACAGGTGATCGATGCCTTTCGTCGTCATGCTCCCCACGCCTACTACACCACCGATGTTGGCCAGCATCAGATGTGGGCGGCGCAGTTTCTGCGCAACGGGCCGCGCCAATGGATCTCCAGTTCTGGGCTGGGCACCATGGGCTACGGGTTCCCCGCGGCGATGGGAGTCAAGGTAGCCCTGCCTCACGAAGAAGTCATCTGCATCAGTGGCGATGCCAGCTTCCAGATGAACATGCAAGAGCTGGGCACAGTGGCTCAGTACGGCATTGCCACCAAAGTGGCCATCATCAACAACGGCTGGCAGGGCATGGTGCGGCAGTGGCAGCAGGCCTTCCACGGCGAGCGCTACTCCCACTCGGATATGTCTCCCGGAATGCCGGATTTTGTCAAGCTAGCCGAGGCTTTTGGGGTAAAAGGGATCCGCGTCGATCACCCCGACCAACTGGAAGATGCCATCCAGGAGATCCTCAAGCACGAGGGGCCGGTAGTGGCCGACTTTGTGGTCAAGCGGGATGAAAACTGCTACCCGATGGTGCCTGCCGGCAAAGCTAACTATCAGATGATCGGGCTGCCGGAGAAGCGGCAACTGGAACAAGCCGCCGAGCTGATCTACTGCCCCAATTGCGGCACCAAAAACCCCACCCTGCACAAGTTTTGCGCCGAGTGCGGCACCAAGCTCTAGAACCGACGGCCTGACCATTCGGCTGGGGAAGGCGGGCCCCAGCAGCAGGGAGTCTTCGGGGATATCGGGGCTACTGAACAAGCCAGATTAAAACGCTCCCTGAGCGCTCTGCGAGGCCAACACGAGCGACTCCTGCCCCTTTCCCAAAAGGAGAGGAAGGTTGGGATCAGCGCAACGAACGGAGGATCCCTCCTGCCCTGGGGTAGTTCGATCCCCTCAAGGAGGGTAGCCGGAAACTTCTGCCTCTGGTGTCTCTGGCGGTCGGAAGCAGGCACCCTCCAGACCTGCCCAACCGGCTTAGAGGGGTCGGTAAACCCGGTAGTTGATATTGGGGAAGATGTTGTCCATGTATTCCACCTTGGCCAGCCACTGCTCCTCTTCAGGGGTGGCTTTTTCTCGCCGAAACTGACCCTCTTTGATCTTCTCGTAGAGGTGGTTGAAGCGCAGCAGATGGGACTTGGTGCGGCGCACCGCGTAGGGAACCATCGTCCCCGTGCGCATGATGAAAGCCCAGTCAGACGATTGAGCCAGTAGCAATTCTCGCGCCGCCTGGTTCAAGGCCCGCCATTCTAGGTCATCGGCAGGCTCGCGACGGCTCAGCTCGATCATCCGCTCGGTGGCCTTGTGCAGGTGGGGGTAGATCCAGGCGTTGGTGGGGTTGAGCCAGTACTCGTGGAAGCCGCGCGCCCCCCAACTGGACTGGGCAGGTTTGCACACCTGCTGGGTGGGGTTCTCCCGCAGGTACTCCGCCAGGTGAGTCATGCGGTAGGTGTTTTGGTCGAAGTAGCTCTTGCGGATGAGAAAATCCAAAAACCAAGGGCCCTCGTACCACCAGTGGCCGAACAACTCCGCATCGTAGGGGGCCACCACCAGCGGCGGGCGGCCCATGACGCTGTACAAATATTCGATTTGCCGCTGGCGGTTGAACATAAAGTTGCCCGCATGCTCTGCCGCTTTCTCCCGCGCCCAATAGGGGTCGTAAAGCTGCTTTTGCCCCAGGTCCAGGTTGCGCCCGGTGATGCGGTGGTACTTGATGCCGGTGTTTTTCCGCTGGCCGTTGGGCATGATGTAAGGCTTGATGTACTCGTAGTCGGCCTCATACCCTAGGTCTTTGTAGAACTCGCGGTAAACCGGATCCCCTGGATAGCCCACCTCTGCCGACCACACCTGCTGCGAAGACTCGTGATCCCGCCCGAAAACGGCGACGCCGGTCTCGGTAAAAATGGGGGCGTACATGCCGTAACGAGGCCGGGGCTTGGCGTAGAGAAGACCATGGGCGTCGGTGATCATGTAGCGCAGGCCGGCATCGGCAATCATCCGCTCCAGCCCTTGGTAGTAGGCGCATTCCGGCAGCCAGATCCCCCGCGGCCATTGGCCAAAGTGCTCGTTGTAGTGCTCACAAGCTACAATCAACTGCGCCCAGACTGCCTGCGGGTACATCTGCATCAAGGGCAGGTAGCCGTGGGTAGCCCCACAGGTGATGATCTCCAGGTTGCCGCTGTCTTGAAACTGCTTAAAAGCTCGCACCAGATCCCGGTCGTAGCGCTCCCAGAGATCCCGCACCATGGCAAACTGCTTGATGTAGTGCTCCGCCAGGTAGCGAATGTGGCCGTTGGTGGCGTTTTTGTCGTACTCCAGCTGGGCCAGTTCTTCTAACTTGGTCAAGTAGTGGTCGTAGCGCTCCTGCAGCAAGGGATCCCGCAGCATCGACACCAAGGGCGGCGTCAGGGACATGGTGAAGCGAAAGTCGATGCCATCTCGCTGTAGCCCCTCGAACATGTGCAGCAGCGGCACATAGGTCTCCGTGATGGCTTCGTAGAGCCATTCTTCCTCCAGCACAAAGTCTTGCTCAGGGTGGCGCACAAACGGCAGGTGCGCGTGGAGTACCAAGGCGAGATAACCCATGGCAGCCGGGGATCCTTACAGACAGGGAAAGATAACGGAGCAGACTTACCCTTCTCAGCAGCAAATCTGTAGAGAAGGTTAAGCCCAAGATTGCTACCTATCGTCCAGCATTTCGTCCTTGGGGTCAAGAGCTGGGATCGCTGGGGATCGCTGTTGGGCTCAGCGGTGACGAATGAAGTCGTAGATCTCCAGATACTCCTTGCCAGGATAGTTCCAGGAGTAGTCGTAGCTCATGCCTTGAATCTGCAGTTGACGGAACTGGTCAGGAGCGGTGTACCAAAGGTCGATGGCCCGATCCAGAGCCGACTCCAAAGCAGCTGGATCTGTGTGATAAAAGACGTAGCCGTTGCGTTGCTCGGGCAATTTGTGGGGATCGTAGTCGCGGTCGAAGACGGTATCCACCAGGCCACCCACTCCTCTCACCACCGGAACTGTGCCATACTTCAAGCCAATCATCTGAGTGAGTCCACAGGGTTCGTAGTGGCTGGGCACTACGATGATGTCTGCCCCCGCATAGATAAGGTGGGAAAGTTCTTCGTTAAAGCCCAACTCAATGTGAACATCGGGGTTGTTGTTGAGGTAGCTTTTCTCGTGGGCAAACCAAGCGCCGATCCCTCGCTCCGTAGCGGATCCCAGCAGAACAAATTGGGCATTTTTGAACAGGGAGCGGTAGATGGCATGATGCACCAAATGCACGCCCTTTTGCTCGTCCAATCGCCCGATATAGGCCACGATAGGCTTGTCAACATCCTGCAGTAGCAGCCGATCCCGCAGAGCTTTTTTGTTTTTAGCTTTATTTTCCAGCGTTTGAGCAGTGTAGCGCACGGGGATAAAGCGGTCGATCTCCGGGTTCCAAATGTCGTAATCGATGCCATTCAAAACGCCGCGAAACTTGTGCCGGTGCAAGTAGAGGGTATGGCCAAGTCCATAGCCGTAGTCGCCAAATTGCACCTCCAGCGCGTGATTGGGAGAGACCGTAGTGACAAAGTTGGAAAAAACAATTCCCCCCTTCATAAAGTTGAGAGAAAAGGGGTTGAAGTTATCGCGCAAACGGTCGTAGTGGAAGTAGTAGGGTTCGCGGTTGAGGCCGGTAGCCCAAAGAATCTCTGGGCCGCCAAAGCCTTGGTGTTTGAAGTTGTGAATGGTGTAGCACACCCGCTGATTTGCCATGCCGTGGTACTTGTAAATCTCGAACAGCAGCACCGGTACCAACCCTGTCTGCCAGTCGTGGCAATGGATGATGTCGGGGCGCTTGTTGCTTTGTAGGAGAAACTCTAGAGCCGCCTTGCTGAAAAAAGCAAAACGCATGTTGTCATCCGGGCAGCCGTAATAACACCCGCGATTAAAGAAGTTGTCTCCTGAGTGAGGCTCAATAAAAAAGCAAAGGCGGCCATGCACCCAGCCGCAGTACACCGAGCAGTGAATGGCTCCCCCGTACCAGGGCACCCAGAGATCGCGATAGGCGTCGTGCAAACCCCAGATCTGGTCGTAGCGCATCGTGTCGTACTTGGGCAAAACCAGCTCGACACAGTGGCCCCGCACCTCCAGCTCGCGGCTGAGGCCGTACACCACATCCCCCAGTCCCCCCGCCTTGATAACCGGGGCGCATTCAGACGCAATCTGCACGATGTACATTTCGAGACCTCCCGTAGCACCGCCTTAGCTTTCTTTACAAACGATAATCTTTTTGGCCTCGACAGAACATCCCTCCCAATGGCAAGGGATCCCTGCACTGGGGAACAACCTCTGGGCTGACCGGGTTCGAGCCCCAGCTGCGCCGTTTGCCGGGGAACCTGATCTACGGGAGCAGCCCTCTGGGCAATTATGGGTATTTCGATTCAAACTAGAAACGTTGAATGCACGGGGCTAGAAGGCTTTTCAAGGACTCCGTCCCGCTGGCGCGATCAGTAGCCCAGGCCTCTCACCCTAACCTGAAGCGCGACTATGAACGGCTGATCCCGCTGGGGCGGTACCGTTCTTCGAGCCAAGTGCGCAGCTCATCTTCCGGGAAGGCGGCAGCCAAGGTGCCCGTTCTGGGATCGTGGGCATGCCAAAGAACATGGCCGGATGGATCCTGGCTTTACGGTAACTGCAGCCGGCTGCACCTCCCTTCGTCTCTTGCGAGCAGGCTTACTCTCTCCGGCTAGGGGTAGCCAGGGATCCTTCAAGGTCACGCGAACTCAATACCACTGCTGAGCGTAAAGGCGCTGCACCAAATAAAACACGAATAGGTTGACATCCACGCGCCGCTCGTCGATCATAAAAGACTCGATGGTGCTGGCCGGGGATCCTTCGGTGGTACAGCGGAAGAACTTGCGGCCATTCAAGGATCCCTCAGCAAACAGCACGCTGAACTGCTTCTTGCCTCCTGCAAACGCGCCGACCAGCGTCTTGCCTTCTAGGCGCAGCTCCAGATCGTTGACCCCGCGCTTTTGAAAAGCCGCAATGGCCGCCGGGATCACCTCTTCCGTGATTTGTTGCTCGAAGGGCTTTTCTTCCTTAGCAACTTTTTTCGCAGCGGCTTTGGGGGAATCCTCAGCAGCAGGCTTGGCAGCTTCAGCGGGTTTCTCGGCAGCAGCGGCCTCGGGGGTGGGTTCTCCAGACATGGGGAAACACTCCAACAATCAGATGGGTAAAAGCCTTAGATGCAGAACAATCAAAAACTCTGTCCAGAACCGGCAAAGAGCTAGCCCTTGGGGATATATTGGCCGACAATTTCTTCAGCAGGGATCTGGGGAAAGCCCATGCTGAAGTTGGGGGCACGCCCCTGCAGGTTGTAGGCAATCTCCCCTTGCTTGAGCAGGGATCGGATGAAATGTTCCAGGTCAGACCCAATGCGGCGGATATTGTACTCGGTCAAGTCTCGCCCCCGGTATTCTTCCACCAACTCTTCGAAACGGGCATAGACCTTTTGCAGGGCAGCATCAGTCCAGACCAGCTCGTTGTCCGGATCCACATCGAGGGTAAACAGGTCGTCGCGGGGCACGAAGTTGTTGTCTGCAGTAACTTCACCGGCAAAAATGTGGACGTGGCGAGTGGTGCATTTCAGCATTGCGATGGCTCCGCTCCGGATCTAACCTGATAAACAGCGTATCACTACCTAGCGCTTGTGGGGGATCCGCTATTTGCCCTCGACTTGTTCCGGCCCTCTCTATGTCTGCTGTTAATGTCTGCTGTTATTCCCCAACTGGAACGCCTGCACATAGAGGTGACCAACGTTTGCAACTTTAAGTGCGAGTTTTGTCCAGATGGGATCATGCAACGGCGGCGGGGGCACATGGAGCCCGCTCTGCTGGAGCAGATTTTGGAGGAAGTAGCGGCAACAGGGCTGGCCCGCGTGATGGCTTTTCACCTGATGGGGGAGCCGCTGCTCTACCCATACCTTTTCGAGGGTATTCGCAGGGCCGCTGAGCTTGGCCTTCGCCTGCACCTGACCAGCAACGGCAGCACCTTTGCCCTCTGGCCGGAGCACATTGAAAAGCTGAACCGCAGCCCCTTTGCTAAGCTAACCATTTCCCTGCAAACTCCCGATCCAGTCACCTTCAGCATTCGCAGAGCACCTCCCCGCCTCACGCCGGAGCGCTACTTTGCTGGGATTACCCAATTTCTGCAGGTGCACTTGCGCTCCTCCAGCCCTACGCAGGTGCATCTCAAATTCCTGGATACTAGCCCCCACCCGTTTTTGGTGCCGCATAAGGCTCTTTCGGTGATCGATTCTGCACAGCAGATGCGCGCTCAGCTCTCGGCTTGGGCCAGACGAGCTTTGCAAGGGATCCCGGATGCACCGGCTCTCGATTGGGTAGAAGCCCAGATTGCTACTTACCGACCGGGCCGCTGGCAGCAGATCCGCATCCATCCCCGCTTGGTTTTGGAAACGTTTCCCTTGGACAGTTGGGGCAACGTGGAGACAGACCGGGTAATCCCAGCTCGCTGGGGATACTGCAATGGCGCTTCCGGTCAGGCGGGGATCCTCTACGACGGCACGGTGGTGCCCTGTTGCAAGGACTATGAAGGGCAAATCCCGCTGGGGCAAGTGACGCTGGGGGGATCCCTGGCCGAGATTTTGCGGGGCCAACCGGCCTGTGCGCTGCGGCGGGGGTTCAATCGTCTGCAGGTGAACCATCCCGTTTGCCAGCGCTGTATGGGTGGAGACACTTGCATCAAAGCCTTGGCCAGACAAGTGGGTTCCGTTGTCTACTTCAAGGTGTATCGGCCTTGGAAACAGAGGCTGGATCCCGGTTGGGGACAATTGTAGACAGTTTCGGGAAAAGTCAACGCCCCACAGCAGCGGTTTCCCTGCCCATAGCAACAACGTGACTTTCTTTCGTGATTTCTTCTAAGGGGCTCAAGCCTTGGGAGGGAGTTCCAAGGCCAGCGGCCCCAGCAAGCCCTTGCGGTAGTCGTTGAGAACTTGCCGTGCCGCCCGCTGGGGATCCCCTTGATACCGCCGCTCGGCCAACTCCTGCACTGCGGCACCACCGGGAGGGATCGGATCCGGCCAACCGTAGCGCTTTTGCAAGAGAGATCCGGCTTGGGGCTGCACCCTCAGCACTTGATCCAAAAAGTGGGCCGCCACCCGTTCGGGATCGTAGGCCGCTTCGCCGATGTCATCGCAGATGGCCAATAGAGAGGCCGCCTGTTGATCCGGCAGAGAGGGCGGTAGGATGCCCGGCGAGTCCAACAGATCCAACTCTCCCCCCAGCCGCACCCACCGCAGTTGCCGCGTCACCCCAGGACGTGCTGCGCTCTCAGCTGCCCGCCGCCCCAACAGTCGATTCAGCAAAGCAGATTTGCCCACATTGGGAAAGCCCACCACCACCGCCCGAACGGCCCGCGGTCGCATTCCCCGCTGTTGACGCCGCATATTGACCGATTGCCCCAGTTGCAAGACCGCCTGCTTGAGGCGATTCACCCCTTCTCCTGAGCGGCCATTGGTGGGATAGACAGGGATCCCTTGCCGTAAAAAATACTCCTGCCAAGCTTTCAGATCCCCAGCCTCAATGCAGTCCGCCCTGTTCAGAGCCAGGAGGCGAGGTTTTTCCCCCAGCCACCGGCCCAGCTCAGGATGACGACTGGCCAACGGGATCCGCGCATCCAACACCTCGATGACTGCATCCACCCGCTGCAACTCTTCCCGCAACTGGCCAATTGCCTTGGCAATATGGCCGGGATACCACTGGATGGCCGGAGAACTCATGCCGCCAGAACCCTAGAAGTGGACAGCAGAAATCAACAGTGGGATCCAATCTAGCCCGATTCCCCAAAAGAGGCTCGACCTGCCGGCTGAAGTAGCCAATAATACAACGTGAGTGCCGCTGGGATCCCTTTCCTGGGCAACCTAATGTTTAACCAACGGGGGTGCGGGGGCAACAAGCCCCGCGCTCTACCCGCAGGGTTAGCGTCGGGATACATGGATCCCTGCATGCTATACCATTATCTTTTTAGGTTGTGTTGATCTTTCATTTGAGCCAAAAGAGAGCACTGACGAGATAGAGAAAACTCAAGAAGTTCCTGGCCAATTTGTCAAAACGAGAACATAGATGCCG